>NZ_JAQIBC010000006.1 GCF_030347995.1 Sulfurovum xiamenensis | reverse complement strand
AGCACCAGGAAGAAAAGTAGGTCAGCCGGATAACAAAGCTTCTCACTTCTACTTGGCACAGTACTGGGCAAATGCATTGGCTAACTCAGGTGATGCAGAATTGGAAGCGAAGTTTACTTCTGTTGCAAATGCACTTAACGAAAAAGAAGAAGTGATCATTGCTGAACTTTTAGAAGTTGAAGGTAAGCCTCAAGATGTTGGTGGATATTTCCACCCGAATGATGAGTTGGCTGCGAAAGCGATGAGACCATCTGCTACACTAAATGCGATTATTGACGCTATCTAAGTAGTTATCTATACAAGCATTGTACTTTTTTTGTACAATGCCTGTAACCAAAATAAAATAAAATTGCGGTATTCTACGCATTCATCAGAACTATGTTCTGAACACTTCTTAATTATCTAGTGTAAAAAGATACTTTCGACACAGATGTGTCACTAAACGTAGGGTTGATGTAAACCTCTTTTATCGCAAGGCATAATTGATAACAAAAGTTATGAGTTATGTTTTGCTCTGGGGTCCCCTATAGTTCTCACTCAAAAGGATTGTAATGGTAAAAAAAGGTAAAAAAGTAACAGTTATCGGTGCAGGAAATGTTGGAGCGACAGTTGCATTTATTTGTGCAATGAACGGTGTATGTCACCATCTTGTATTAAGAGATAGAAATATTGAGATCGCTAAAGGTAAAGCATTGGATATGTCACAAGCAGCGAATGCAGCAAGATCACATACCATTGTATCTGTAGCTGAGGATGCTTCTGAAATTGCAGGATCAGATGTCGTTGTGATCACTGCCGGAAGTCCAAGGCTGCCAGGTATGAGTAGAGATGATCTGCTTATGATCAATGCAGAGATCACAAAAGAGGTAGTTGCAGATGTAAAAAAATATGCACCTGATTCAATCATCATTATGGTTTCAAATCCTCTTGATGTTATGACCTATGTTGCACTGAAAGAATCAGGTTTCCCAAAAGAAAGAGTGGTTGGAATGGCAGGTATTTTGGACTCTGCTAGAATGGCGCACTTCATTTATGAAAAAATTGGTTACGGGGCAGGGCAGATACGTGCTTCAGTGATGGGTGGACATGGTGATGATATGGTTCCCCTACCTAAATTCTCTACGGTTGCTGGTGTACCGTTAACGGATATTTTATCTGAAAAAGAAATTTGTGAAGTAGTAGAAAGAACCAAGCATGGTGGGGCAGAGATCGTAGGTTATCTTAAAACAGGATCAGCATACTATGCACCGGCTAAATCTACAGCGATCATGGTTGAAGCGATCTTAAAAGATACGAAACAGATCCACCCTTGTGCAGTCTATCTTGATGGTCACTACGGATACTCTGATGTTGTCTCAGGTGTGCCTGTTGCCCTTGGTGCAAATGGCGTTGAAAAACTTTTTGAAATGACATTGAATGATGATCAAAAAGAGAGATTTGCAAAAAGTGTTGGCTCTGTGAAAAGTATGATCGATGTACTTAAAGAGAAGAAATTTTTTGACTAAAGGCTAATGATAGATGAGAGAAATTGAATTTGATGTTGTTGTAAAAGCGGTAAAAGATATGATCATGCATTGTGGTACGGACCTGCCACAAGATACGTATGATGCACTCAAAGCTGCTATGGAGGCTGAAAAGTCACCGGTAAGTAAAGAGGTGATACGCCAAATACTTGAAAATGCCAACATCGCGAAAGATGAGAAGAGACCACTTTGTCAAGATACAGGTTTAGCAGTCTTCTTTGTAAAGGTTGGTGAGGATGTACGTATTAAGGGTGGTCTTCTGAGAGATGCCATTAATAAAGGAACAGAAGAGGGTTACACAGAGGGGTACTTAAGAGCCTCAACATGTGAGCCGTTCAGCCGTTTAAATCTGAAAGATACGGTAGGATATAACCTTCCGGCTATTATCCATTTTGATATCGTTTCGGGAGATAAGATCGACATTGAATACGCTGCAAAAGGTGGTGGTTCAGAGAATGTTTCTCGTGCAAAAGTTCTACCTCCTGCAGCGGGGAAAGATGGTGTAGTCGAGTTTGTAAAAGAGGTGATCTCTGATGCAGGTGGAAACCCGTGTCCTCCTATCACTGTAGGTGTCGGGATCGGTGGAACCTTTGAAAGAGCAGTGATTTCATCTAAACATGCACTGTTTAGAGATCTTGAGACAACACACGAAGACCCGGAAATGGCTGAACTTGAAGAACGAATTTTGACTGAGATCAATAATCTTGGTATCGGTGCCATGGGTATGGGTGGAACAAAGACGGCGTTGGCTGTGCATATAGAATCCAACCCTTGTCACATTGCATCACTTCCTGTCTCTGTCAATGTTCAGTGTCACTCATCGAGACATACACACATCACGATATAAGGGGAAGGAATGGCTACGTATACGTTAACAACACCACTGACTTCTGAAGATACAAAAAAACTTGTTGCTGGAGATACTGTTTTATTGAACGGTACTATTTATACGGCAAGAGATGCTGCACATAAGAGACTGGTAGAACTGATCGAAGCAGGTGAAGAACTTCCGTTCGATTTAGAAGGTTCTGTGATCTATTTTGTTGGACCAACACCTCCTAAACCAGGTGACCCGATCGGTAGTGCAGGTCCAACGACTTCTTACAGAATGGACACCTATTCCCCGACGATGTTAAAACATGGTTCAAAAGGGATGATAGGAAAAGGTAAAAGAAATCAAGCGGTTAAAGATGCCTGTGTTGAATATGACGGTATCTATTTTGGTGCTACAGGTGGTGCTGGTGCATTACTCGGTAAACAGATCCGTTCAGCAGAAGTCATTGCGTATCCTGAACTTGGTCCAGAGGCTGTGAGAAAGATCACAGTCGAAGATTTTCCTGTCACGGTTGTCAATGATACCAAAGGTAATGATATTTATCAGATGGGCCGTGCACAGTACGAGGTCAAGGATTAAAGTCCTGTACATATGTGGGGCTAACCCCTGCATTGTATAGAATGAAAAAAACCTTCAATTACGTGATACTGTATCAAACTATAGAGAGTGTCACCTATTTTCTACCATATTACTATTCACTTTTTTTCATTTTTGCTTCTTATCAATATTTCATTAACCGAAACATAGTACCATAGTCAATAATGATGATGGGAAAGGATCACTGATGGATTATAGAATAGAAAAGGACACAATGGGAGAGATGCAGGTTCCTGCTGACAAATACTGGGGTGCACAGACACAAAGATCATTACATAATTTTGAGATCGGCAATGAAAAAATGCCGATTGAAGTCGTTTATGGCTTTGCCAATCTCAAAAAAGCCTGTGCTTTGGTCAATCACTCTTTAGGACGTCTCAGTGATGAAAAAACAAAAGCGATAGCAGAAGCATGTGATATGGTGCTATCAGGCGAACTAGATGATAACTTTCCGTTGGTAGTATGGCAAACAGGTTCAGGTACACAGTCGAACATGAACATGAATGAAGTCATTGCCAATAAAGCAACAGAGATCCTGGGTGGAGATTTTACGAAAGAAAATCTGGTACATCCCAATGATGATGTAAACAAAGGGCAGAGTTCAAATGATACCTATCCCACGGCGATGCGTATTGCCGAAGTAGTAGCGGTAACAGATACCCTGCTCCCTGCAATTACCCAACTGAAACGTACACTGGAAGAAAAATCGAAAGCTTTTTTTGATGTGGTAAAGATAGGGAGAACACACCTTCAAGATGCAACACCGCTTACGCTGGGACAAGAACTATCCGGGTATGTAGCGATGTTAGAGACAAATCTCAAGCAGATCAATGATGCACTTGTCTACTGTAAAGAGGTGGCAATCGGTGGTACGGCTGTAGGGACGGGTCTGAATGCACACCCAGAGTTTTCACAAAGGGTCGTGGTACAGTTGAACCAGTTTATGGCAAAAAATTATGGATTTGTTTCTCAGCCGAATAAGTTTCATGCCCTTACCGGCCATGATGCTGAAGTCGTGCTCAGTGGTGCACTGAAAGCACTGGCTGCAAACTTAATGAAAATAGCCAATGATATACGATGGTTGGCATCAGGTCCCAGATGTGGTTTAGGTGAGATCGAAATACCAGCGAATGAACCGGGATCTTCTATCATGCCTGGCAAAGTCAATCCTACACAGGCAGAAGCAATGACAATGGTTGCAGTGCAAGTGATGGGTAATGACACGGCAGTAGGGATCGCTGCATCTCAAGGGAACTTTGAACTCAATGTATTCAAGCCCGTCATTGCCTATAATGTCTTGCAATCTATTAGACTTCTCTCTGATACCCTAAGAAGTTTTGACAGCAATTGTGCAGTAGGCATCAAGCCGATCAGAGAAAATATCGACAAATTTTTAAATGATTCATTGATGTTAGTGACGGCATTGAATCCTCATATCGGGTATGAAAATGCAGCAAAAATCGCAAAGCAGGCACATGCAAATGGTACAACACTGAAAGAAGAAGCTGTAGCACTTGGGTTGATGTCTGCAGAAGAGTTTGATAAAAATGTGAAGCCCGAAGAGATGATTTCACCCAAAGCATAATTTTTTATCGCCCTTTTGTTACCAAAAGGGACAATATAGCTTCTACACTATAAAATCTAACACAATATTACCAACTTAAATGTGTAAATACATAACAGTTTTTTAAAATCACTATCTTTTATAGGCAAATTAATCAAACCTTATTCTCTTTCATCGTATAGTAATGCAATTTTATTAAAAGGAGTACACGTGAATATTCATGAGTATCAAGCGAAACAAATATTCCAAAAGTATGGTGTTCCAACACCTAGAGGTATTATTGCCAATACACCTGATCAAGCAGTAGCGAATGCACAAGAGCTGGGTGGTAATATTTGGGTAGTAAAAGCACAGATCCACGCTGGTGGAAGAGGACTAGGAGGTGGTGTTAAACTTGCTAGGTCTGAAGAGGAAGTAAGAGAACTTGCTAAAGAGATCCTAGGTATGACTCTGGTTACACACCAAACAGGACCAGAAGGTAAATTGGTTCAAAAAGTCTATATTGAAGAGGGTGCAGCGATTGCAGATGAGCTTTATCTTTCTGTTGTACTTGACAGAGCTGCTGAAATGCCGATCATCATGGCTTCAACTGAAGGTGGTATGGATATTGAAACTGTAGCACACGAAACTCCTGAAAAGATCATCAAAATCAAAGTAGATCCTGCGATCGGTTTCCAACCTTATCATGGTAGAGAACTTGTATTCGGTCTTGGTATCACAGATAAAAATGAACAAAAGAAGATGATGGATTTTGCTTCTAAACTCTATAAACTTTATATGGAAAATGATGCAGAGATGATCGAGATCAACCCATTGATCAAAACTGAATCTGGTGACTTCTTGGCACTTGATGGAAAAATGGGATTCGATGACTCTGCACTCGGACGTCACCCGGATATCGAAGATATGAGAGATATCTCTGAAGAGGATCCTGATGAAAGAGAAGCAAGTCAGTATGGTCTTTCTTATATCGCACTTGATGGTGAGATCGGTTGTATGGTAAATGGTGCAGGTCTTGCAATGGGTACTATGGATACGATCAACTATATGGGTGGAACACCTGCGAACTTCCTTGATGTTGGTGGTTCAGCAAATGCAGAAACAGTGGCAAAAGGGTTTGAGATCATTCTTAAAAATCCAAATGTTAAAGCTATTTTTGTAAATATCTTTGGTGGTATCGTAAGATGTGATAGAATTGCAAACGGTATTCTTGAGGCAACAAAACTTGTAGATGTACATGTACCTGTTGTAGTGCGTCTTGATGGTACAAATGCACCTGAAGCAGCAGAGATTCTTAAAAATGCAAATATTCCAAACGTTATTGCAGCAACAGATTTAGCAGATGGTGCAGCAAAAGCAGTAGCAGCGGCAAAGGGAGAGTAATAGATGTCAATTTTAGTAAATAAAGATACAAAAGTAATCGTTCAAGGTTTTACAGGTAAAGAGGGTTCTTTCCATGCTGAGCAGTGTATAGACTATGGTACAAATATCGTAGGTGGTGTTACACCGAACAAGGGTGGACAAACACATCTTGGAAAGCCTGTATTTAATACAGTGAGAGATGCTGTAGAGACTACTGGGGCAACTGTTTCTATGATCTTTGTTCCACCGGCATTTGTAGCAGATGCAGTGATGGAAGCAGCTGATGCGGGTATTGAACTTGCCGTGATCATTACAGAAGGTGCACCGGTTAGAGATATGCAAATGGCTAAAGCACATGCTGTGAAGAACAATATGAAAACGATCGGTCCAAACTGTCCTGGTATCATTACAGCTGAAGAGTGTAAGATCGGAATCATGCCTGGTATGATCTTCAAAAAAGGTAATATCGGACTGATCTCTAAATCTGGTACATTGACCTATGAAGGTGCAAACCAGGTATGTAATGAAGGGTATGGTATCTCAACAGCTGTTGGTATCGGTGGTGACCCAATCATCGGTCTTAGCTACAAGCAACTTCTAAAAATGTTCCAGGAAGATCCTGAAACTGAAGCGATCGTAATGATCGGTGAAATTGGTGGAGATCTTGAGATACAAGCAGCAGCGTATATCAAAGAAAACATTACTAAACCTGTGGTTGCTTTCATTGCAGGTCAAACTGCACCAGCAGGTAAAAGAATGGGACACGCAGGTGCAATTATCTCTGGTTCTGCAGGTACAGCAAAAGAGAAAATGGATGCACTTCAGGCAGCAGGTGTGAAAGTGGTTGTTTCTCCAGCTGAGATCGGTAAAGCAGTGAAAGAAGTTCTTTCTTAATTGATACGATTTGAGTGGGCAAGTATGCCCACTCCACATATTCCTTTCTTAAACTCATTTTATTTCCACTTATTCTAATAACATAATATTATATTTCACATTTAGTTTTTTTGACTATAATACTACTCACTTAAAACGTCAGGAGTTATTTATGCAGCAATCATTTGAGGTCTTTAATGTCAAATGTGGGGGATGTGCGTCTACACTCAAGAGTAAACTTGCCAAAGAGTTCGGGGAGATAGAAGTTGATTTAAACGTAATTCCACGTAAAATTACGTTAGATATAGAAGACAAAGATGTAGATAAGTTATCTCAAGCACTCAAAGCACTTGGTTATCCTTTGGCTTCAGAAGAGATGAGTTTTATGGACAGTACTTCGGCAAAAGCAAAAAGTTTCGTTTCTTGTGCTATAGGTAAAATGAACAGTTAGACTGGAGCAGTGTTTATTTTATATCTATACATTTTTATGGATAGTTCATTTAAAAAAATCCTCTAAATCTATTTTTCATCTCTATTATATGGTATAATTGTATTAAGGTGAATAGGTAGTTGCTGGTGGTATAAACCACGAGAGGAAAGTCCGGGCTGCAAGTGAGACAGAACTCCATCTAACGGATGGCCAGAGTGATCTGAGGGCAAGTGCAACAGAAAGTAGGTAGCCACTTCGGTGGTGATAGTGAAAGGGTGGGGTAAGAGCCCACCAGTGCTTATGGTAACATAGGTAGCTAGGTAAACCCTGTTCGCAGCAAGAAGTATATGGTATAAGTCTCACAAGCTGTTAGATCAGCACTCATACTTTGCTTGAACGTATTGGTAACAATACGTCTAGATAAATAACTACCCACGACAGAACCCGGCTTATCGTTCACCTTATCTTATGATTCGAACTTCATGATCTCCAAAAATATAAAAAACCGTTGTTTTCAGAGTCTATTGGTAAGGAAAGGGTCTTCCTGGAGATGCTTCTTTGTATTTCATATTCAGCACTTAACACTATTTTGATATAATCAGTGAAAAAAGAGATGGTGAATGAAAGCTTTTTTATTATTACTGACCCCATTAGTGATCTTTGCAAAGGTACACTATGCAAAAGTAGAACCCTATGAATCTGTGACATTGAAGTCTGCAGTCAGTGCCTTGGTGATGGATGTAGATCTCGAAGCAGAAGGGAGCGTGGTGGATCAAAAACGTGTGATCTATCTGGATGATTATTTGGATAAAGTGAACTTGAAAACATCGAAGGAAAATCTTCTCATTCTTCATGAAACTTTAAAACGAAAAGAGTCATATTTTCATCGTATAGATAAGTTGAAAACAACATCTGCTGCCCAAAAAGATGATGCATTTTATAGTTTTGCCGCTGCAAAAACACAGTATTTGGATATGCAGTATAAGATCGCTCAGCTTGAAGACAGTATTGAAAAAAAATCTATTGTACTCAAAAATATGTATCTGTATGAAATCATGGTACGCAAAGGAGACTATGTCACTCCAGGTTCACCTTTGGCAAAGGTAGTGGATGCGAGCAGAGCAAAGCTGGTACTTTTTTTAGAACCAGAAGAGTTGGATAAGATAGAGCAAAAAACAGTCTATCTTAATGGTGAGAAGACAGTCTATAAAGTGGATAAAGTATGGAGCGTAGCAGATGAGAAGTTTATCTCTTCTTATCGTGCAGAGATATACATCCCCGCACCTGAGGGATCATTTTCAGAGCTGTTGAAAGTAGAGATAAAATAATTATTACAAAACAACACTTTGCTATAATACTGTAAAGACTAATAAAGATGGAAAAAATGAATTTAGAACAACAAGATAAACAATATGTGCTTCAAACCTATGCACGTGACTATACGAACTTCGTCAAAGGTGTAGGATCTACACTCTATGATGAGAATGGTAAAGATTATATAGACTTTGCTTCTGGTATCGCTGTAAACTCCGTAGGACATAACCATCCTAAACTGGTTGAAGCTATCTGTAATCAGGCAAAAAATATCATTCATATCTCAAACCTTCAAGTGATAGAGCCTCAGGCAAAGTTGGCACAGAGAATGGTAGAGCTCAGTGGATATGATATGGGAGTATTCTTTGCTAACTCTGGTGCAGAAGCGAACGAAGGGGCGATCAAAATCGCTCGTAAGTATGGTGAGACCAAATTTGAAAACAAGCGTTACAAAGTGATCACACTTGAACACTCATTTCATGGGCGTACGATCACCACAGTCAAGGCTACGGGTCAGGAGAGTTTTCATACACCGAACTTTTCACCTTATCCGGAAGGATTCAGCTATGAAAAGAGTATCGAAGACGTCTATAAAGCCATTGACGATGAGACCGTAGCGGTATTGATAGAATTGGTTCAAGGTGAGGGCGGGGTGCAGCCTTTTGAGAAAGAAGAGATCCAACAGCTTGCTAAACACCTTAAAGAAAAAGGTGTACTGCTTATAGTGGATGAGGTGCAAACAGGTGTCTATCGTACCGGCGAGTTCCTTGCTTCCAATCTTTACGAGATCGAACCGGATATCATTACCCTTGCCAAAGGACTTGGCGGCGGTGTGCCTATCGGTGCGGTGATGACCAAACATAAAGATGTTCTGGTGGCTGGAGATCATGGAAGTACGTTTGGAGGTAATTACCTCAGTACTGCTGCGGGTCTTGCAGTGCTGGATATCTTGTATCCATTGTATGACGATGGTACGATAGATGAAACACTGGTATACTTTTCCCAGAAACTGAATAAGATGGCTGAGAAGTATACACATTTGTTTGAAAAAGAGGTAGGATTGGGATTGATGCGGGGGCTTCGTGCTCAAAGTGCTGAAGTTCAGGCAGGTGTGATAAAGAATTGTATGGCTGAAGGTCTCATTGTCCTTAAAGCAGGACGTAATACAGTACGTTTTCTACCAAGTATCACCATCAGTAAAAATGAGATCGATGAAGGGTTCAAACGTTTTGAAAAAGCTATTTCTTCTTTGTAGTTTACTAGCATTATCATTGATACATGCTGATGAATTGGGTGACATCCTCTCTGATAATAAAGAGCTGATCTTTGATTATCAGTTGGAGAGCAATGAACTTGAGAGTGATATACTTTCAAAGAGTTGGTTGAACCCAGTCAGAGTACAGTACAGTAAGAATTTTACGACACAGTTTACCGATATAACGGTGATAACCGGAGGGTATTCTGTTATTGTAGATCAGCCTATATTTAAATCAGGGGGGATCTATTATGGTATCAAGTACTCACAGGCACTCCGTGATGCAACGAGAGCAGATATAGAGCTTCAAAAACGTACGATGATCGGTGATGCTATCTCCATACTTTTTAATTTGAAAAAAACCAAACTTGAACAAGAAAAAATGAAGTATCAGATCAAAAATGATGCGATCGATATACGTCAAAAACGTGACAGTTATGATGCCGGTCTACTTGACAGTAGTTTTTTGGACCAGGCAATTTTGAAAAAAAGTCAGGATGAAACGGCACTGCTTGAAATGGACCTGACACTGATGGAGCTCAAACAGAAGTTTGCCCTCTTAAGTGATAAAGATCCGGAGAAGTTACGTCTCCCTGCATTAAAACTGATGAGTAAAACAGACTACAGTGAATCAAACCTGGAACTTAAAAGGGACAGGCTGCGTGCTGCTCAGTCAGACTATAACCAAAAAGTGACATGGGCAAAGTACCTTCCTGAAGTCTCTTTACAAGGGCAGTATACGGATGCAGATCTTAACCCACTGTTCGCGAGACCCGGTCTTGAAGAAAAGTATTATACCTACGGTTTTACAGTTTCCATGCCATTGGATATCAACTCTTTTTCTGACATTGAGGCCAGTAAAGTTGAAAAGCTAAGGGCTGCAACAGAATTGCTTGACCGAAAAGAGACGGTGGACGAAGAGTATGATTGGATCCATAACAGTTTAAGTATTCTGGATAAAAAGATCCTCTTGGCCCAAAAAGATGAAAAGGTCTACAACAGCCTCTATCGTTTAACGAAAAATCTTGCAGAGGCAGGTGAGAAGACCTCTTTTGATGCGGAGGTTATGCATAACTCTCTAGAGATAAGAAAGATAGATCAAAAAATATATCATATAGATAAACAACTGCAGTTATTAAAACTTTATGTACGGATAGAGAATGCAATTTAGCGACTATATGAATGCATGGCTGTATGGCGAAGAGGGTTACTATAAAAATTTTAAAGCGATAGGTAAATCCGGAGATTTCTATACAGCTGTGAGTACCAGCAGATTTTTTGGTGCCAGTATTGCCAATTATTTCTATACTCTTTTGAAAGAGGGTAAGGCAGACAGGAACGGATGGCTGATAGAGATAGGTGCACACCAGGGATATTTGATCTGTGACATGATACAGTGGCTTTATACGTGTGACCCGACTTTGGTACAAACACTGAAGTTTGGTATCGTAGAACGCCAGCCTGAAGTGCGAAAGGCGCAATTGGCTTATATAGAGGAGCGTTTTGGTACTGATATACAGATCACACATTTTAATGACATTGCAGAAGTTGAAGCAGCCTATGCATTTGTTGTCGCCAATGAAATTTTTGATGCTTTCCCTTGCGAACTTTTAAAAAATTACAAGATAGCCCTGGTCAAAGAAGATCAGATAGAGTGGGTAGAAGCGCCTGAAGAGATGTTGAACTGGGCTAAAAAACATCATTTAAAACAGGGTGAGATCGCCATAGGCTATGAGGCGTTTGCAAAGGAGATGGCAGAAGGTATAGAGAGATGTGATTTTGTCTCTTTTGATTATGGTGAGAAGTATGTACGTAATGACTTCTCCATACGTGTCTACAGGGCACATGAAACCTTTCCTCTGTTTGATGAAGCACTGGTCCTGTCTGAATCTTATAAAAAAGATGATATTACGTATGATGTGAACTTTGGACATGTCAGTGAAGCATTTACAGCAGCAGGTTTTGAAGAAGTTGCTTATGAGACACAGGCGCGTGCTTTAATACGCTTTGGGATCATTGATATTCTTGAAAGCTTTGCCAAACAGACAACGCAGGCAAGGTATATGAGTGAAGCAGATAAGATCAAAACACTGATATCTCCCACGATGATGGGAGACAGGTTTAAATTGATACATTTCAGAAAGTAGCGTTTCTGCTATCGTGTCGCTTTGAGCATTTTACATCGTTTGATGGAAGCAGCTTCACTGCCGAACATCGCAGCATATTTTTCGAACTTTTCTTGCGTGATCATCGCAATACACTCTTCTTTGTCCATGGTATTTGAAGTGGTACTGGCCATTTGCTCAGCTATCTCTATTTTTTCGTTTTTCTTTTTATCCTTGGGATACATGTAGGCTGTATCAAAATTGGTATCATCCACTTCTTTGAGTTTTATCTTTTTCTTTGGAGGGGGAGGAAGGTACGTTTGTTTTACAACATGAGGGGTATTTTTGACTTTATTTTCCACAGTAGGTTGGTCACATCCTCCCAAGAGCATCAGAATAGCGATAGTGATGATGCTATATTTCATATCTACTCCTTTAGGCAATAATCATATGCTTATTGTAATATAATCCACCGATAATTACAATAATACTTTTTAAAATCTAGAAGAGTAAGAGGGTGGTCATTGGCTAATGACTGCAACGGCGATAGCAAACCCTCCATCATGGCTGATGGAGAGCGAAGATGTTTTGATCTGGTGTATTTTTTGTGCTTCTTTACTGAGTATAAATGTAGGAGCACCACGGGAATTTTTGGTGATGATGATATCATGGAATGTGAGTTCACTGCCAATGCCGCAACCCAACGCTTTTGCAATAGCCTCTTTCGCTGCCCAAAATCCAGCGATAGAGGCTGTCTTTTGTACGAATTCGATCTCTTGGGGATTCAAAAAACGTTGTTTAAATTTATCACCAAACTGTGTTAATGCTTTTTCTATTCGCTTGATCTCTACGATATCTGTTCCTATTTTCATACCTATATTATATCTATTACATCCACTCAACAACTTTAGAGACTTCATCGGCTATAAAACATTTAACGTTAGTTTTTTCAAGTGGCTTATTGGGTATGACCGCTTTTGTAAATCCTTGCGTTGCGATCTCTTTGAGACGTTGAGCGAGTCCTGAGACTTCACGTATCTCACCAGTCAGACTGACTTCACCCAGAAAAAGTGTCTCTGCACTCAGTTTCCTGTCTCTATAGCTGCTTAATATAGCTGCGATGATCGCAAGATCGGCAGAGGGTTCATGTATTTTGATCCCTCCTGAGACATTGATAAAGACATCATAGGTACCCAAAGGCAGATCCAGTTTCTTTTCAAGGAGTGCCAAAAGCATACCCAGACGATTGTTATCAAAACCGGTCGAACTTCTTTTAGGATGTCCATAGGATTCTGAAACCAGTGCCTGTACCTCTACGATGATAGGACGGCTTCCCTCCATGATAACAGTGAGTGCAGAACCTGACTGGAGATGGTCCTTGTTGAAAAATTTACCTGCCATACTTTTTGCATCGTTTAATCCCTCTTTGTTCATTTCAAAAATACCCACTTCATTGGTCGCCCCGAAACGGTTTTTAAACCCGCGCAGTAGACGAAGGTCGGAGTTTGTATCTCCTTCGAAATAGAGCACCGTGTCTACCATATGTTCTAGGACCCTAGGACCCGCTATGGAACCATCTTTGGTAATATGCCCGATGATAAAGATAGGTATCTGTAAAGACTTCGCGATACGCATCAGTTCAAAAGTGATCATACGTACCTGTGTGACCGAACCAGGAGCAGAGGGGTTTTCATCAGAGTAGAGGGTTTGTATGGAGTCGATGACAATCAGTTCATAGGCGTGATTACCGATCTCTGAGAGGACAGAACCAAGATTGATCTCAGGGAGCAGAAAAAGGTTTTCATGGTTTGCATCCAGTCTATTGGCACGCAGTTTTATCTGTCCGGCAGACTCTTCTCCAGAGACGTAGAGGACCTTTTTTGATGCTCTTGCCAGGTTTCCTGCGATCTTGAGTAGAAGGGTCGATTTTCCTACCCCCGGACTGCCTCCTATGAGGGTAAGTGAACCCGGGACAATACCTCCGCCCAGTACCAGATCCAGCTCTCCGCTTCCTGAGGTAAAACGGATAATATTGTCTTCTTCTATCTGTGTAATCGGTTTTGCTTTGGGGATAGCTGAACCTGAAGCACTGGAACTTGAAGTCTCTTTCAAAAATTTGATCTGGTCAGCACTTAGTTCGATCATTGTTTCCCATTGATCACATGATGTACATTTTCCCATCCATCTTGGAGATTGAAATCCACATGCCTGACATTCAAATAGTGTTTTTTTCTTTGCCATGATTTGCCTTCTGTTCTATTGTGATGGTATTATAGGATGATATGATGTAAAAATGAGAAAATATGTCATATTGACATCTTTTAAAGCTCTCCGAATGTCAATGATGTGTAGATGGACAGGGTGGTATATCATGTATACTTTTTAACTCTTTTGGTTATAATTCCGGCATATATGAAGGAAAACCAGTGACATTTAATACTATTAAACAGCTTTTCTACGGTCTTTATCTGACAAACAGTTTTGGGTATAGATTAAGTAAAGTCAAGGACCCTATGGAGATCAAAAGATTAAGGCTTGCCTATTCTGAGGCACAGCTTGATGCTTTACATATTTCAGTGAAGGTTGAAAATCCGGAAAAACTGCCACAAGAGGGCCAATATCTCCTTGTGGTGAACCATAGAAGTATCATTGATCCGCCTCTCATAGAAGTAGCACTGAAGCATACAACAATATTTGGTCCATGGATCTCCAAAAAAGAGCTCTATAACTCTTTTTTCTTTGGACTTTTTGTCCGGAATGCGGGTTCCATACTCCTTGATAGAGAAAAGAGCCAGATGAGCGGTTTTTTTGCTGAGACAAAAGAGGCGGTCAAACGTGGAGAATCCATTTTTATTTTTCCTGAAGGGACACGAAATAAAACAGACAAAGCAGTGACAACATTCAAAGAGGGGTCACGCCTCATCGCTTTGAAAAACCGTCTGCCTATTTTGCCTGTGTATATTAAAACGGATGCGGACAAGGCATTGAAAAATGCATTAAATGACAGTAAACTGGCACAAGAGGTGACCATTGTCATTGGTGATGTCATCGATTACAAAGAGAAAACAAGCCTTGAGATCAGGTATCGTGAAATGTTTTCTCTTGATGACGAGGCTGAGACCTCTAAATAAAGATCTCGTCGAGTATCGTATTGATATACTCATTCGCCTTGAATTGAATAAGGTCTTGAGGCTGTTCTCCCGTACCTATATAAAAGATAGGCAATTTTAATTCATCAGCGATACTGAATACAGAACCACCTTTGGCGGTACCGTCAAGTTTAGTAATGATGATACCATCAACCCCGATCATATCATTGAATGCTTTTGCCTGGTTGATAGAAGAACTGCCTTGTGTACCATCCAGAATAAGCATTTTACGGTGTGGAGCACCATCAAGCGCTTTTCCTGCGACACGGATCATTTTTTTGAGTTCTTCACTCAGGTTCGTTTGTGTGTGGAGTCTCCCTGCGGTGTCAATGATGATATTATCAAAACCTTTGGCTTTTGCAGACTCGATCGCATCAAAGACTACAGCAGAGGGATCATGCCCCTGTTGTGTCGCAATGATAGGGATCTCTAATTTGTCTGCCCATCTTGTAAGCTGTTCTATTGCTGCGGCACGGAAAGTATCTCCAGCCCCCAGCATCACCTTTTTACCTGCTTGTTTGTAGCGATATGCCAGTTTGGAAATGGTCGTTGTCTTTCCTGCACCATTGACACCTATGATCATCTCTACAAAAGGTTTGGCATCACTCTCTTTGAAGTCTGCTTTATACTGAAAAACAGAGATAAGTGAGTTGAATGCCTGGATTCGATTTATCTTGTCAGGTAATCCGGTTAAAATTTTTTCTACAAGTTCATAATGTACATCTGCTTCAAGCAAAATATCTTCAAATTCATCTTTGGGGATCACTTTTCGTTTTGTTGGTGCAACATCTTTGATGGCATCACTGGTTTTACCCAATACTTTTTTTAATAAATTAAACATGTTCTATTCCCTTGCTTCTAATTGTTTTTTTGCTTGTTGTATATCGTATTCTATCATCTCGACGGGAACGGCACCTTCATAGTGTGTGAAGTACTCCCCTTTGACATATATGACTGTAAGGGGGATCGGAAAGTTCTTAGGCAGGTCGAGTGTCGTTGCCAGATGATCTGCAAAGGTATCGTTTTCTGTACCGTTGGAGATAAAATAATTGATCTGGTTTTTTGCCATAAAGCTCCCCAATGCATCTTGTGTGATCGTGTCATGGGTAAGTATACCTACAACAAAAAGCTCTTCTTTGTATTTTTTCTGAAGATCATTCAAATAGGGTATTTCTCCGATACAAGGCGGACACCATGTAGCAAAAAGATTGACCATGACAATCGGTTGTTTGGCATCCTGAAAAACGACTTGTTGATCGGAGATAGCCACTTTATGACTTTGCACTTTCGTGTTGATGAGTGTAAAGACCTTTGAGGGTATTTTCGGTACCGATGATTTCACTTGAGGAAGCACACCTTTTTGTAGCGTTTTATCCTTTTTTGCAATCACTTCAGTTGTGTTTTCAGTGGGAAGAGGGGTGGATTTAGGTTGTTTCTCTTCTCTTACGATAAAGACGATCAAAAGAATGAGTAGTAATAGTAATAATGAAAGAAGCGCAGCTGTTTTTTTATGCACACAGACCCTTTTGGTATAATTAGTCTGGCGATTATAGCCAAAGAGCAATAAATAATAAGATGAATAGATGGATGAGTATGACAAAAGAGGGTAAAAAAAAGCAATTTAGATGTGAGAGCCTGGAACGGTTAAAGAGGGTTTCAGGATGTGGCAGTTATAAAAAAGATAAGACAATAGTACAGGCACTCTATCAATATATTGTGGAGAATAAAGCTAATACGGTGATGCTTTATATCCCTTTGGGAACAGAGGTGAATATCTATCCTCTCATACGGAGATTACGCATGGAGAAGAAACTGCTCTATGTACCGTTTATGGAAGGTGCAAGTTTTAGGTTGGTAAAATATAGACTTCCACTAAAGAAAAAGAAGTTTGGGATAAAAGAACCCAACGATTCAAAACAATACAGAATAAAAAATATAGATATTGCTATCGTACCTATTGTGGGAGTCGATCTAACACTGAGACGTGTTGGATTTGGCAAAGGTATGTATGATAGATTTTATGAAAAACAGAATAGATATATCAACAAAACAGTTTTTGTAGCGCGTGAATTGTGTTACAGCAAAGAGATCATAACAGACGATTATGATGTAAAAGCAGACATGATTATCACCGCTTAAATAGGTTTTGCTAAAAAAGCAAAGCTTGGATGATCGCATAGCGTAGGAACCTGGTTCGTATGTTAGGGGATATGTAATGAGCAAAGGATAAGTAATGTTAGGGATAATAGGGGTTTCTGGTATAGCTGGTGCAGCTATAGGCACAGGTGTGTGTTACCTGTGGTTAAAAAAGAGCACACAGAACAAATTCTCATATATAGAGTCAGAAGCCAAAGCCAAGGCCAATGCGATAGCAAAAGAGACGGAACTTTTACTCAAATCTGCACATGTAAAGATCAAAGAGAATGAGTTGGAACAAGAGCGTGAGTTTCAAAAACGTGTGGCAAAGGTAGATGAACGTAACCGCACCTTAATATTGAAAACCAAAGAGTTGACGTCTAAAGAAGAAAGTTTAAAACTCTTGGAAAAGAGGGTATTGGAGAAAGAGAAGCAGTTAGATAAACTTGAGCAAAGAAAACAAGAAGAGATTGCCAATACCGTAGATAAAATGCAACATATCGCATCTTTGACCAAAGAGGAAGCCAAAGCATATATTTTAGAGAAGGTGGAAGAGCAGAGCCGTGCAGATGTTGCCAATATTGTACGCAAGTATGAGCAGATAGCAAAAGAAGAGGGTGAGCGAAAAGCCAATTATATTTTGGCACAGGCCACGACGCGTTATGCAGGTGATTTTGCAGGAGAGCGTCTGATCAACCTTGTCAATTTGCCAAGTGATGAGCACAAAGGACGTATCATCGGTAAAGAGGGTAGGAACATCAAGACACTGGAGATGCTCTTGGGTGTGGATATCGTGATAGATGAAACACCGGGTGTGATCCTTGTAAGCAGTTTTAATCTCTATCGAAGGGCTATTGCAACCAGGGTGATAGAGATACTGGTAGAAGATGGACGTATCCATCCGGGTCGTATAGAGGAAGTCCATGCCAAAGTGGAAGAGGAGTTCGAACAAAAAACATATGAAGAGGGTGAAAATATCCTTATAGAACTAGGGCTCTTTCCTATGCATGAAGAACTGGTGAAACTTTTGGGCCGTATGAAATACAGAGCCAGCTATGGACAGAATGCACTGGCACATACTTTGGAGGTAGCCAAACTTGCGCGTGTCATGGCTGCCGAAATGGGTGGAGATGAAAAACTTGCGCTTCGTGCCGGTCTTTTGCATGATATCGGCAAGGCTTTGACACAGGATATGGGTGGTTCACATGTAGATATCGGTGTAGAGCTTTGTCGTAAGCATGGAGAACACCCTACGGTGATCAATGCCATCTATGCCCATCATGGATATGAGGAACCTGACTCTGTGGAGAGTGCTGCGGTATGTGCTGCAGATAAACTCTCTGCAGCAAGACCCGGAGCAAGAAGAGAGGTGCTTGAAAGCTTTACAAAACGTGTGAAAGAGGTTGAAGATATTGCACTGAGTAAGGAGTATGTCACGCAAGCCTATGCCATTAATGCAGGCAGGGAGATACGTGTATTTGTCAATGCCCAAAAGATGAATGACAATGAAACCGTACTCTTAAGTAAGGAAATTGCCAAAGAGATAGAGGAAAAAGTACAGTACCCCGGTGAAATAAAAGTGAATGTGATCCGTGAAACCCGTGCTGTCAATTATGCGAAATAAACGTTAAACGCGTTATAATAAGCACATATTAAATAGATACATTATGAAAAGGAAGATAGATGAAAAAATTATTGGTCGCTTTGCTCTTTATAGGTTTGGCTGTTCAAGCCTATGCAAAAGATACGATTGTAGTACTTGAAACCAATGTAGGGAAAATAGAATTAAAAATGTATCCTGAAGTGGCACCGCTTGCCGTTGAAAACTTTACTACGCATGTCAAAAACGGTTACTATAATGGACTTATTTTTCATAGGATCATTAAAGGTTTCATGATTCAGGGTGGTGACCCTACAGGTACAGGAAGAGGCGGTGAGTCTATCTGGAAAAAAGATTTTGCAGATGAATTCGCACCCAATGTTGTATTTGATAGACCGATGTTGTTGGCTATGGCGAACCGCGGACCTAAAACAAACGGAAGTCAGTTTTTCATTACACTTGCGCCAACCCCTTGGTTAAACGGTAAACATACGATATTCGGTGAAGTGATTTCAGGTGAAGATGCAGTACGTAAGATGGAAAATGTTTCGACGGGTAGAGGGGACAGACCAATGTTCGATCAGGTTATTCAAAAAGCATATATCAAAAAATAGATGGATTTAAACAGTTTACGAGATGAGCGTAAGAAATGGCTTACGTGGAAAAATATCGCACCTTTTCAGGATGCTATCAGATCACTTAAAACGTATGAGAATGTTGAGGTAACGCTTGGAGATAGGGTTGAGGTTCAGATCAAGGACCTTAGTCGACAGGATGCCCAGCAGATAAAAGAGACGGCACTTCTGATGAAGCCCTGGCGAAAAGGGCCGTTTCAGATCAATGATCTTTTCATAGACTCTGAATGGCAAAGCCAAATAAAATACAATCTGCTAGAACCGCATTTTAACCTGAAAGACAAGGTTGTGGGTGACATAGGATGCAACAATGGATATTACCTGTTTCGTATGTTGTCCCAGGAACCTAAAAAACTGATAGGCTTTGATCCTTCTGCTATCTATTATTCCCAGTTTCAGTTCATCAACCATTTTATCAAGTCTGACATTGTCTATGAACTATTGGGTGTAGAGCATGTAGAGTTCTATGAACATAAGTTTGATACACTCTTCTGTTTGGGGGTGCTCTATCATAGGTCTGACCCTATTGCTATGCTGAAGTCACTTTTTAAAGGCCTTAATAAAGGCGGTGAACTCATTCTAGATACCTTTATGATAGATGGTGAAGGCGAGATGTGTCTGACGCCTAGAGACCGTTATTCAAAGATACCAAATATCTATTTCGTTCCTACGGTCAATGCTTTAAAGAACTGGTGCTTCAGGGCTGGGTTTGAAACTGTTGAAGTATTGGAGATCATGAAAACAGAACCGACTGAACAGAGAAAAACAGAGTGGATAGAGACACAAAGCCTGGAAGATTTCCTCGACCCTGATGATCAAACAAAGACCGTTGAGGGGTACCCTGCTCCTAAAAGAGTCTATATAAAGGCAATGAAATCACTTTAAAACAGCTTAAAAATCCCTATTCTTAAAGTTACTTTTATTTTTAAATAAGGTTGATTTAGCTATAAATACGCTAATAAAAGCAAAAAGTCGACAAAATTTAAGTTTTTAAGACTTTCTTACTGGATTGGAAAAGAATGAGAATATTAACCGTAGGTTTCAATGATGAATACGTTAAGGAACTTGAAAAAGAGTTAGATAAATACTTTATTTGTATTGTTGACAATGCAAAAGATATGTATGATGCGACCAACTTTACAGACTTTAGACATTATGAACTGGTTGTGATTGTGGATGAAGGTGTAAAGTTTTCACTTGAGCGTTATGTGAATGAAGTTAAAAAGAAAAAGAGCGAAACGAAGATCATGATCTTGACAAATAATGTCAAAGCACAATCTGCTTTCTTTTCGTTGGGTGTAGATGATGTGATCTATCAGCACGGTGAATATCCTGATCTTATTGCTGCAAGAGTATTGGCAAATATGAGACACTTGTTCGGTACACAGGTGAACATCGATAAGCTTGTGATCGACATTGCGAACAAAAAGATCGAATATGATGAGAAGATCGTTTCTCTTAATGGCAAGACATTTGATATTTTGGCATACCTTGCACTTCGTAAACAACGTGTTTTCTCAAAAGATGAGATCATTAATGCACTCTGGGAAGAGCCTGAGTATGTCAGTGACAACACTGTAGAAGTGGCGATCAATCAGATCAGAAAACGATTGAAGAGTATACTTGGATTTCAGGTGATTCATACAGTACGTAGACGCGGGTATAAATTCTCTTATTAATTAGTTCTTTTCTTGTTTCCATCATCCTGATGGGAATATATCTTTCCTCTTGTTCCCACTCGTGAGAGTGGGAATGTATACTTAAATTTTCGTATTTAAGAAATATTTCCTCCTATTTTAACTGTGGAATTGTTTCCCCTTTCTTTTTTTTAGAAAAAACGAAACCAAAAAAGCGTCACTGTTCTCGTATCGCTTCGCTTTCAAAGTCGTTCACAGTGACATGGCACACTTCGTGTGATTAATAGACAATTTTTAGATATAATCTTCAAAAATGTTGAGGATAGACTATGCAATTAAATACCCATCTAAATATTAATACGTCACTTTGCGGAAAAGTGACCAAACTTCAAGAAAATTATGCAGAAGTACTTTTACATACCACACAACAGATGGCAGCAGATGAAGAGGGATTGGTCCATGGCGGTTTTATATTTGGTGCGGCAGATTATGCAGCTATGTCCTCAGTGAACGATCCGTATGTGGTACTGGGTGCTTCAAGTTCGAAATTTATAGCGCCTGTGAAGGTCGGTGATACAGTATTGTGTAAAGCTTCGGTTGTCAATACCAAAGGTAAGAAATCTGAGGTAGGAGTAGAGGCATTTGTCAATGGAAAATTAGTCTTTGAGGGTAGCTTTACAACGTTCGTACTGCCTTCGCATGTACTAGGCTAACAGAAGCTTATGCTATACTTCACTTTTTAAATACAAATCAAGGTAAATGACAATGAAAAAATTCTTTCTCTATGTGTTTCTGGCTCTGGCAATATTGGGTGCGATCTTTACATATATTCTTTACAGTGAAGGTGCATTTGAAAGCTATGAACCGGAAACAAAAAGTGATCTCAAACCTTTTATGAAGTGTGAAGCAGGAAAATGTGGCACCGGAAAGTGTGCAACAGGAAAACCGGAAACGGCAGAAAAAAGTGATCTAGGACCTTCTATGAAGTGTGAAGCAGGAAAATGCAGTACAGGAAAATGCGGTTAATCTTCAATAAATCAGAGTAGAGGATCAAAGCGTCCTCTTCACCTGCTCTATCCAAAAAGGTATGACCCTTTGTTCTGCTTTCAGGGTCGTGCTCATGCCATGGCCGGGATAGATCGTATAATCGCCGTCTATGGTGAGCGCTTTTTCTAAACTCTTTACCATCTCTTCTCCGCTTGATGAAGGGAAATCCCATCTTCCGATACTCTGTTCAAAAAGAAAGTCCCCACTGAACCATACATCATCGATCTCTATAATGGAGCAGCCAGGTGTATGTCCCGGAAAGTGACGGTATTTGATCTTGATCCCCTCAATGGTCAGTTCTTCATCACCTACGATGATATGGTCCGGTTCACTCGGAGGCGTACCTTGCCCAAGAGGATCATCTGTAAGCATAAATGCATCACCTTTGGGACAATAGATAGGCAGCCTCAGTTTCTCTTGAACCTCCGCATTTGACCATACATGATCAAAGTGTCCATGGGTGTTCAGTATCGCAACGGGATTGGTGACATTGTCAATGACCCATCGGGTGGCACCCATACCGGGGTCTATGATAAAATCTTTTCCATCCACTGTAGCGATGTAACAGTTGGTTTGGTAAGCTCCCATAGGTTGTATTTTGATTTGCATGATATAATTCTCCTATGAATATATTTAGTCTTTTAGAACGTGCCATTATGAGTGATGATATTCTTATAAAAGAGGAGTTGACCGCTCAATGTTTGGCATATTGTACCAAAAATGAAATAAGGTGTGATGATGATTTTACGCCTCAATTATTTTCAAAACCTTCCTATGCCTCCAAATGTCACATTGTAGATCCGCGAGAATTGCCTGCGAGAAAAGACTTTGAAAGTAGAGAGGGCTTGGCCACATTGGTTCATGCCATTGCACATATAGAGTATTCTGCGATCGATCTGGCACTAGATGCGGTGTATCGTTACCCCAATATGCCTAGCGATTACCAAGTTGATTGGCTGGAAGTGGCCAATGACGAGATACGGCACTTTAAAATGCTGCAGAGTCTGTTAACAGAACTGGGATATACCTATGGGGATTTTCCTGTACATTGCGGGCTTTTTGATGCGGCTGAGCATACTGCAGGGAATATCTTGGAGCGTATGGCGGTCATCCCGCGTTATTATGAAGCATCAGGTCTGGATGTCAGTCCCCAGATAATGAAAAAACTGGACAACAAGCGTAAAAACCCTCAGGTAAAAAAACTGATAGAGGCACTGCAGATCATTTATGATGAAGAGATAGAGCATGTACACAAGGGTGATAAATGGTTTAAATACCTCTGTAAAGCAGCAGGAAAAGAAGAGGGAAGTGAAGAAGCGGTCTATTTTGAGATACTTGAACGTTATCAGTTGCTTTCAAAACACCGTCCCTATGTCAATGTAGAAGCAAGAAAAGAGGCAGGGTTCTCCTGTGCTGAGATCAAAAAACTGGGTGCGAAGGAGTGTTCATGAGAGCATTTTTTGAAACGATGTTCTTTGTACCAAAGTGGTATCATTACCCTTTGATTCTCCTTCTGTTTCCTCTCTCACTCATCTATGGAACCATCATGTCTCTGCGCAGAGTGGTCATTTCCCCAAAAGACTTCGGCATCCCCATTATCTCTATAGGGAATCTTATCGTTGGGGGGAGCGGGAAAACACCTTTTACTATAGCACTTGCTACACGCCTTGAAGATGCAGTGATCATCTCCCGCGGGTATGGCCGTAAAAGTAAAGGGCTGGTCGAGGTCAGCTCTAAGGGTAGGATACTTGTTGATGTGACACAGAGTGGAGATGAACCTATGTTAATGGCACAGTCATTGCCTCATACAAGTGTGATCGTCAGTGAAGATAGGGCCTTAGCCATAGAGCTTGCCAAAGAAAGAGGTGCAAAGTGTATCATTTTGGATGATGGATTTAACCGTGTCGGGATAAAAAAATTTGATATTGTACTTGAACCCGAACAGATCAAAAACTATCTCCCTTTCCCTGCAGGGGCATTTAGAGAATTCTGGTTTAATAAAATGTACGCAGATATCGTGGCAAAAGAGGGAAAGACATTTCATCGAAAAGTGGTGTTTGAAAATCTTCAACCTAGAATGATATTGGTAACGGCCATCTCACATCCACATAGACTTGATGCCTATCTGCCTGAGGGAGTGGTCCATAAAGTCTATTTGGAAGACCATGCCTATTTTGAGGAAGAAAAACTGAAAATGCTCCTATCTGACTATGCAGCACAGAGTCTTCTTGTAACGCAAAAAGATGCGGTAAAAATGCAGGATTTTAAGTTACCTATCTCTGAAATGAAGTTAAAATTACAGATTCAAGAGACTATCTTTACTCAGGTAGATGAATATATAAAGGGATATCCAGAATGAAAAATAATATCAATGTTGTAAAAACGCTGCTTGAGGCTTTACCGTTTATCAAAAAGTTTTCCAATGAAAAAATAGTGATCAAGTATGGTGGTTCTGCCCAAACGAGTGATGCATTAAAAGAACAGTTTGCACAGGATATTGTACTTTTGCACCTTGTAGGAATGAAACCTATTATCGTACATGGTGGAGGTAAAAGTATCACAGATCTTCTTGCCAATTTAGGGGTAGATACCACATTTATCGATGGACAGCGTGTAACGACTAAAGAGGTGATGCGTATCGCTGAGATGGTATTGAGCGGAGAGATCAACAAAGAGATCGTATCCCTGCTTGATAATCATGGGTCTAAAGCGATCGGGATCTCTGGAAAAGATGGCGGTTTTTTAAAGGGGATCCCTAAAGATTTTGAAAAGTTCGGTTATACGGGTATGATCGAACATGTCAATCCTGAGATCGTCAATAATATCATTGAGGACGGTGCGATACCTGTGATCGCTCCTATCGCGGGAAGCAGTACGATGGGACATCCTGGATTCAATATCAATGCGGACCTTGCAGCAAGCAAAATAGCCGTAGCCTTGAAAGCAAGAAAAGTACTGTTCTTGACGGACACGCCTGGTGTGTTAGATAAAGAGATGCAGCTGATCACCAATCTGAGTATAGAAAAAACCGAAGCCCTCAAAGAAGACGGAACGATACAAGGGGGTATGGTACCTAAAGTGGATGCCTGTATAGAAGCATTGCGTGGTGGTGTCAAAAAAGCACACATCATCGATGGTCGCGTAGAGCACTCATTGCTTCTGGAAATTTTGACCAGTTCTGGTGTAGGGACCTGTATCGAACTCTAGAGCAATAAATTGTATAGGTTAAATGAGAAAAACAATAAAAAATTATAAATTTTTAAATTTTTTTTAGAATTTAAGTTCTTTCTCTTAGGTAAGTGTGTTATAATTCTTTCATACGGTTATACTGTATTGAAAAAGCCAAGTTCATCGCGAGGTGGGTACGGAAAGTTATGGGTCTCACGTAGATCGCCAGACTACCAATAGAGATATAAACTCATTCTATCTATTAGAAAGTTTCATTTCTTCTATTACCTGAGTATTTTAGTGTTTGTTTGTCTCTATGATTTTATTAGTTGACATTCTTTTCCCTAAATCATTCTTCTCCTATTATTGTAGGGCAAATAGATACTAGATACTTGAGTTTACTTCAGATTTTATTCCCCCTAATTTCTTATAATCCTTAGCTTATTTAGCTATAATTATCATTCATATAAACATAGGATAATATAGATGCAATTTATTGAGACACGCGGAAATGACGGACAGAAACCTTCATCTGTACCATTTTCAGAAGCAATACTCAGCCCAAGTGCTAGTTTTGGTGGGTTATATGTACCCAAAGAACTCCCAACGTTAGATAGAGAATACCTAGAGGGGCATCTCTCCAGCCATTATAAAACATTGGCATTGGATTTTTTGGAACAATTTGGTATAGATATTGAAAAAGAAGTACTGGTAGAAGCGTTAAAAAGATATGATGCATTTGATGATCCTTCAAATCCTGTACCGCTTTCCCAGATCGAAGATGACTGCTTTGTCTCTGAGCTCTACCATGGTCCTACAAGAGCCTTTAAAGATATGGCTTTACAACCTTTTGGGTATGTGTTAAGTAAATTGGCGCAAAAAAGGGGTGAACACTATCTTATCATGGCAGCGACAAGCGGAGATACCGGTCCTGCCACACTCGAAACCTTTAAAGATCAGGAAGGTGTGCAGGTAGCATGTCTTTACCCGGATGGGGGTACATCCGATGTTCAAAGACTGCAAATGGTTACAGAAGATGCTTCAAATCTGAAAGTGATCGGTGTGAAAGGTAATTTCGACGATACGCAGAATACTCTCAAAGATCTGCTTGCCTCTGATGACTTTAAGGCTGAATTGGAAGAGAGAAATATCAAACTTTCAGCAGCAAACTCTGTAAACTTCGGGCGTATTATCTTCCAGATCATTTACCATATCCACTCCTACCTGGAGTTGGTACGTAAGCAGAGCATCCAAATGGGTGAGAAGATCTATCTGGTTGTTCCTAGTGGTAACTTCGGGAATGCTTTAGGTGCCTATTATGCAAAAAAAGCAGGTTTACCGATAGAAAAGATCCTTATCTCATCCAATATCAATAATATTCTGACAGATTGGATCACCAAGGGGTCGTATGATCTTACAACACGTACACTCATACAGACAGAATCACCGGCTATGGATATTTTGAAAAGTTCTAATGTTGAACGTATTATGTTTGATAAATTCGGTGCAGCACGTACCAAAGAATTGATGGAAGGATTGGCCAAAGACGGCAAGTACCAGTTGAGCACAGATGAACTCGCACTGTTGCGTGAAGATTTTGATGCCTCTTTCTCAGATGATGAAGAGTGTGAAGCTGTGGTAGGCGAATATGCAAAAAAAGGGTACATTATGGACCCGCATACAGCCACATGTATGAGAGCCTATAAAACATTAAGAGAAAAAGATCTCAAAACGGTGGTCTACTCGACTGCAGAATGGACCAAGTTCAGTCCGTCTGTTTCAAAATCACTGGGACATGAGGTCAAAGATGATGTAGAAGCACTGAAATGGGTGAGTGAACATGCAGGTGTATCTGTACCGCCTATGATAAACGGGCTGTTCGAGAAACCTGTGATCCATTCGGTCATCGTTGAAAAAGAGTCCATTAAAGGAGAGATGTTAAACTTTTTATAGTTTAGCATAACGTAATGTCCAGAAATCACTTGAGATTTTTTTTACTATCCTATCTATGTCTGGAAACAGCCGCTGCAAAGTCGATGATAGACTGCAGGGTTGTCACCGCTGGTATGACCACGTGTAACCCTTACGGGGCGAAATTTCTTAAAGCTAAAGAGATCATTTATGATGTGAATAGGAAAAAATTGATCAGGGCAAAAACGTTACCTGTTCCTGAAAAAAAGCGTTTTCTCAAAGTGGTTTCCGTAGAGGATATGATAGAACGGCATGTAAAAGTCCAAGAGTCTGTACGTTTTAAGGGAAGTGAAAAAGCATTTACAAAGTATACAGAAACAGAAGAACCCATCGCCCAAGTCATACTTGATGATAAGATAGAAGAGATAGAGACTTGTGAAGCCCCTCCCCGTATAGAAAGAGAACTTGTAGAAACAATCATAGCTGAAGTGCCTGAGAAACCTCAAATTATTTACGGTAAGTACAGGGTTGTAAGTGGCGATGCACTGAGTAAGATCGCAAAGAAATTTGGCTTAACAACACAAGAGATCGCAAAAATGAACGGTATTCGGATCCAATCTCCTCTGCGTATCGGACAGAAACTAAAACTCCCCTTTGAACAAAAGAGGATTGATGCAGTCTCTTCTGGCAATTACTTCATCAGGGAGGGAGATACGATCATTTCCATTGCCAAAAAGTTTGATCTTGAACCTGAAGATTTGATGCAATTTAATAAGATCAAAAGCAATGCGATCATACGTACAGGTAGAATGATCAGACTTCCACTTCCTCATATACTGGCACATCTAAAAACAGAGAAAAGGCTTCGTGTCACCGCCACTGCGTATACGTCGCATGTGGGACAAACAGATGAGACACCTTTCCTGGCAGCATGGAATAATCGTCTGCGTCCGGGTATGAAGATCATTGCAGTTTCCAGAGATATGATAAAAAAATATGGCATGCGTAATGGGACAAAAGTCCGTATCGGTGGTTTACCTGGTTACTATACGGTACGCGACAAAATGAATAAACGCTACCAAAAGCGTATCGACATCTATATGGGGCTTGATAAAAGGAGAGCGCTACGTTGGGGAAGACGCAGTGTCATGGTATACTGGTAATTAAAGAGACTCAAAAATTTCCAAAACTTCCAGATATCTGTCACTTTTTTCTTCATACACCTTCTCAAGTTTACTCAGTTCCTCACTCAGTGCAGTCAAACCTTTTTCCTGATAACACTCCGGATCCTGTAAACATGCATTAAGCGCAGCTATCTGCTGTTCCAGAGCTTCGATCTCATCAGGCAGGGTATCATAATCCCTTTGCTCTTTATAACTCAGTTTTGTCTGTTTTTTGACAGTGACCGGTACCTCTTTTTTTTCAGAGGTCTTGACCTCTTGTTCGAGCGTATCAAGCTCTTTCATCTCTTTTTCTATCTCCAGGTACTCCGTATAGGTCTGATAAGACTCTTCAACCACACCATTTCCTTTAAAGATAAAGAGTTTAGAAGCGATTTTGTCTATGAAGTAACGGTCATGTGAGACAAAGAGTATGGCACCTGGAAAGTTGATAAGTTTCTCTTCTAGGATATTAATGGTCTGGATGTCCAGGTCATTGGTAGGTTCATCCAGGATGAGACAATCCACTTTTTTAGTCAAGAGCAATGCCAATGCCACACGGTTTTTCTCTCCGCCAGAGAGCATGCCGACTTTTTTAGCCAGGAACTCTTTGGGAAAAAGAAACGATTTAAGGTAGCCGTAGACATGAAGATTGACACCCTGTACTTCTATGTGGTCTCCCCCGTCAGGGCAAAAAGTCTCGATCAGTGTTTTTTCATTGTCAAGCATCTCTCTGTGTTGGTCAAAATAACCTATGGAAAAGTCTCCCTGCTTGATGAGTCCGCTTTGGGGTTTGATCCGTCCAAGCATCAGTTTCAATAGTGTAGATTTTCCCGCACCATTGATACCGACAATGGCTATTTTATCTTTCTGAAGGATACGTGTCGTAAAGTTCTCTATGAGTTTTTTCCCCGGAACCGAGTATGAGATATTTTCAAGTTCAAAAAGCATTTTTTTTCTCGATACCCCTTCATCACGGTTGAAATGTTTTTTCTCACGTTCAAGTTCTACCATCATCTTTCGAATGAGTGTAGGGTTTTTCTTCGCTTCATCACGAAGCTCAAAGACACGTTTTTTACGTCCCTGATTACGCTTTTCTCTAGCCCTTACCCCTTTTCTAAGCCAGGCTTCTTCCTGTTTCAGCAGTCTAAGAAGGTTCTCATGCCCCTTTTTCAAAGCATGCATACGTGCCTCTTTTTGTTCGAGGTAACTCATATAACCGCCCGTATAACTGACAAGTTGCTGGTTATCCACTTCTACCACACGTGTGGCTACAGTATCGATGAAATGCCTGTCGTGTGAGATAAAGAGTAGGGTGAAATTTCCCTTAAGAAGCATCTCCTCCAAGAATTCGACCATATAGACATCAAGGTGGTTGGTCGGTTCATCAAGAAGTAGTACATCGGGTTTTTTAAGTATGAGAGATGCCAGGGCTACACGACGCTGTTCACCTCCGGAAAGCGAGACTACGGGGCGATCCTCATAGGCTTTGAGCTGAAACTCCTGCATGACACGTTCGATCTTGTCATCAAGGTTCCAGGCATTGTGATGGTCCAGAAAAGAGGAGACTTTTTCCAGTTGTGTGAGCAGCTCTTCATTTTCAAAATCTTCCGCCACTTTGAGACTCAGTGTATCATATGCTTCTTTGGCTTCTTTGAGTTCAGTCAGTTCATTGAATATCGCTTCTCTAACTGAAAGAGCTGGATCGAAGTGGGGCTGTTGTGCGAGCATCTCTACCTGTATCGAACTGTTCACTACCCTTTTCCCGTCAGTAGGTTCTTCTTCTCCCATGATTATCTTCATCAGTGTAGATTTTCCACAGCCGTTTTGACCCACGATAGTGACACGTTCTCCCTCATCCAGGTGGAAATCAACCCCATTGAGAAGCAGCTTGATGTCATATTGTTTTTTGATGTCAAAGAGGTCGATGAGTGCCAAAATGGTTCCTTATGATAGATTGTTGCAATTATAGCAAATAGAGTGGCTTTTAAGGCTTGATTTGGTATATTTCACCATTATATACCAAGGAAATCTATGCTGGAAACCATTATTATCTTTTACTCTCTCTACACCTTTATGAAACTCTATATCTCTGCTATGCAGATAGGGTATATCAATGAAGAAAAAAGAAAAACGCCTGTACTGATGCCGGCAGACAAATACCTCACAGCAGGAAACTATGCAGTGGCGAACGGAAAACTTTCTCTTGTGAGTGATTTTGTAGATTATCTGGTATTTATCTGGTGGGTATTTGGAGGTTTTGCCTGGCTCTCAACACTGGTTCAAGTAGAAGGTAACATCATGCAGGCCGTTGTGTTCCTGTTCGGTTTTGTTATAGTCAATTATGTCATAGGACTTCCTTTTGAACTCTACCAAAAGTTCAAAATAGATGAAGCGTTTGGATTTAATAAAATGACGGCGAAAATGTATATGATAGATATGATCAAAACAAGCCTGTTGTTTTTCATTCTGGGCGGTGCGGTTTTTGCACTTTTATCCTGGATCATAGAGAATTATGCCACATGGTGGATTTGGGGATTTGCAGCCATGTTCACCGTAGCAGTGCTGGCAAATCTTTTGGCTCCCACCTTCATGGCCCTGTTTAATAAGTTCTCTCCGCTCGAGGAGGGGGAACTCAAAGAAAAAATTACGGCAATGATGGGTCAGGCCGGACTTAAAAGTGACGGTATCTTTGTGATGGATGCTTCTAAACGTGACAGTCGTTTGAATGCATTTTTCGGTGGATTGGGTAAGAGTAAACGTGTGGTTCTTTTCGATACATTGTTGGAAAAGCTTAACACTAAAGAACTCCTTGCCGTACTGGGGCATGAATTGGGTCATTTCTCTCATGGGGATATCTGGAAAAATATAGGGTTGATGGGTGTACTTCTTTTTATCGCATTTTATCTCTTTGGCCATTTACCGGATGCACTCTTTACACAGATGGGTGTGATTCCTGAGGCAGGTGTCCAAATCGCGATGTTGATGTTGTTGTTACCGCTTGTGAGTTTTGTCTTTACGCCGTTTATGTCCTATGTTAGCCGCCATAATGAGTATGCTGCAGATGAATATGGTTCGCAAATGGGCGGCAAAGAGAACCTGGTATCTGCACTGATGAAACTTGTGACAGAGAACAAAGCATTTCCCAAATCACACCCATTGGTGATCTTCTTTTACTATACGCATCCGCCGGTGCTTGAGAGACTCAAAGAGTTAGGGTTTGACGCCTCCAATACGATCGCAGGTGAAGCAACTACACTGCCGAAAGAGGGTATTTTCGCACATATGGACAGAAATGACGATTAAAGAGGGACTCCTTTGGGGCAAGGAAGCACTTAAAGAGGTGTGTGAACGTCCTGCTTTTGAGGCAGAACTGCTTTTGGCCTATCATCTTGGACAGGACCGTACCTATTTGATGATACATGAAAATGACACTCTCCCCGATGTGGATCAATTTCAAACGCTTATTCAAAGAAGAGCTGCACATGAGCCTTACGAATATATCGTCGGTTCAGCCAGTTTTTATGACATTCATTTGGAAGTAGAAGAGGGGGTACTGATACCCCGTCCGGAAACGGAGATACTTATAGACCTGGTCGCAGAGATCATCGAAAAAGAGAAGATCACCCGTATCGCTGAAATCGGTGTAGGGTCGGGTGCGATCTCCATTGTGTTGGCCCGTAAATTCCCTCAGCTTCGGATCATTGCAACAGATATTTGTGAGACACCACTCAAAGTGGCAAAGAAGAACATTGAAAGATTCGGAGTGGGTGAACAGATAGAACTTCGCAAGTCCCACCTTATAGATGAGGTACATGAAGATCTGGAATTGGTGGTTTCAAATCCTCCTTATATCGCAGAAGATTTTTTACTTGAGTCCAATGTCATTGACTATGAACCCAAAGAAGCACTGTTTGGAGGAAGGATAGGGGATGAATTGCTCAAAGAGATCATTTTGGATGTGAAGCATCGAGGTATACCCTATCTTGCTTGTGAAATGGGGTACGATCAAAAGGAGCCGATACAAGCGTTTGTCAATGAAATCGGTGTAGAATATATAAAATTTTATAAGGACCTGGCACAGTTTGACCGGGGATTTGTAATTAAATTCAAAAAAAGTGAGTCAGTATGAACAGATATTTTCGGATGATAACCATGACCTACCTTATATTTTTGAGTGCGGCTCTTGGCGCAGGACTTTTTGCCGGTATTGTCGTAGCACCTGTCACGTTTCACACAGAACAATGGCTGGGTAGTGAAGTGCTCACACAGTTTCAAGAGGGACAGATTATGACAGAGAACTTTTTGAGGCTCTCTTATCTGGTAAATGTACTGTTGGTGTCAGTGGTACTCTATGAAGGGTATAAGTTCAAGAAGTTTGAGAGAGATACACTGACACAGGTTGCCACATTTTTAGTCTTGGCTACAGGGCTTCTTTTTTCCCAGTACTATATACCTGATATTATTGCGATGCAAGAACAAGGTGTGGAGGCAACGAATTCAGTAGCCTTTCTCAATACGCACAAAGGAAGCGAGATCAATTTCAAGATCTTTTCGTTGGCTCTGATTGTACTGATCGCACAGAATATGCGTAAGGCGTGCAAGTAGCAGTATGAGTGAAATTTTAGCACACCCTTTCAAGCCTATCGTATTTAAAGATACCCAAACACTCATTCTGGGTTCTTTCCCCAGTATCCAGTCTTTTGAAAATAATTTTTACTATGCACATCCACGCAATCAATTCTGGAAGATCCTTGAAAGTGTGACATCCTACCCTGCAAACACTCGTGATCAGAGACTCTGGTTGCTTAAAGAGTCTAAATTAGGACTTTGGGATATGGTCAAAGGATGCAGCAGAGAGAACTCTCTTGACAGTTCTTTGGAAAATGAAGAGGTTAATGACCTGGCTGCATTTTTGGAAGCGCATCCGAGTATTACCAGATTGGCTTTTACCGGGAGAAAAGCAGAGGCATTGTTTAAAACACACTTTTCACACCTGGATATAGAGACAGTCTATCTCCCTTCACCTTCTGCTGCCTATGCAAAGATGAGCTTTGAGCAGAAAGTAGCCGAATATAAAAAACAGTTGGGGTACAGTTAATGGCAGTATGGGCTATAGGTGATATACAGGGGTGCTACAACTCCTTGAAAGCATTACTGGAAAAGATATCGTTTGATGTCACACAGGATAAACTCTGGATCGCTGGTGACCTGGTCAACAGAGGTGAAGGTTCACTGGAAACACTGAAATATCTTTACAGTATCAAAGAAAATGTTGAGATCGTTCTTGGTAATCATGATATCACCCTTATAGCAGCTTATTATGGTATCAAAAAATCCAATCCAACCATTGATCCTATACTTGAGTCATCTGAAGCCAAAAAGCTCATAGATTGGCTTAGAGGACAAAAGTTGTTGCATGTGGATTATCAGCTTGGGTACTGTATGGCCCATGCGGGTATCTCTCCTGAATTTGATCTGGGTATGGCCATGAGATATGCAAAGCGTGTGGAAGAGAAACTACAAAGTGACCATGTTTCTGTTTGGTTGGAACAAATGTTAAGACAAGGAAGTAACCGTTTTAACAGGAAGGCGAGCCTTATAGATATCGACCGTTATATTGTCAGTGCCTTCACACGTATGCGGTTTTGCTATGGTGACCATAGACTTGATTTTGACCAAAAAGGTCCGCCTACAGACGAACTGAGAGAACAAGAGTTAAAACCCTGGTTTGAATGTGATTATCGTAAAGATATCCATCTGCGTATTATTATGGGGCACTGGTCGGCTTTGGGATTTTATGAAGATGAGCATGTATTGGCTCTGGATACCGGATGTGTATGGGGAGGAAAACTCACGGCTGCACGTATTGACAGTGAAGACGTGGAGATAGTTTCTGTAGAGTGTAGTAAAGCAGATAAGGATGAAGAAGAACAACCTACGAGTGTTTAAGTGTTGTTGTCAATGCAAAGATGACATGATCATTTTTTATCTCTAGGCGGTATCAGTCTATTATCTTGACCGATGTGTTTTCTATATTCCAATTCTTTTGGATCTCTTCGCATAATGTGAAAGAACATAAATACATACCCACCTACGACTATAATCAGTACTACGAGACAGAATATAATGATTTTCCAAAGCTCCATACGTCACTCCTTTGTGATTCATTTTTAATCATTACATCCATTAGGTGGTACACCATCTTTTGCATATTTCACTGCATAGGCATAAATCTCTTTCCACCACTCTTCTTTGATCGTTTCTATTACAAGGTTTGGACAGATATTTTTTGCTTCCTGCGGAAACTTACCAGTTTCATAGATCTCTTCCCACTCTGCCTGTAAATGGTTTCTAGCAAACATCACACCTGAAAATTTACACTTTTTATAGAAGTGTTTCTTATAGAGTCGTTGTCCTTTTTTTACACCTGCCATAGAATTTGTTGGTATAGACATCGATATGAACAGCGAAAGTGCTACAGCTCCGATTACTTTTTTCATATATTTTCTCCTTGATTGGTTTTAATAAAAGTATATATTAAAAACGTTAAGTTAAGCTTAACGTTTTTAATTTCTATATAAGCAATCTCTGCTTATAATAAAACGTTAAGTAAGACTTGACATTATATAGATCTAAATAAAGGATAAATGATGCCTCGTTCAATACCTTGGTGGCTTGGTGGTCTTTTAATGGCTTTACTATTTTATTACACTTTCTCTACCTGGGGTGCTAATCGTCCCATTGGTGCATCAACCGGCATGTCATATTTTGCCAATTTGATCTTTGATCTAGATACAGAGCAGTATGAATATGCTGCGATCATAGAGAAATCCGGTGCATGGGAAGCCGTCATGCTCATCGGTGTATTTTTTGGAGGACTTTTTATGTCTACAGTTGTTACCAAAACATTTCATCTAAGTTATATTCCTACACTTTGGAAAGAAAGAAAAAACACTTCGATTCCTTCTCGTATGGTTTGGAGCTTTATTGCCGGATTTCTTTTGATATTTGGAGCGAGATTGGCTGGAGGTTGTAATGCAGGACATATCTTATCTGGCGGTAGTCAACTGGCTGTTAGTGGTATAATATTTGCTGTAGTCGCATTAGGTACTGGGATGATCACCGGTAGATTTTTTTATAAAAAAAGGAAAAAGTGATGATTGATGATATCATTAAAATGTTCGATGTGGTATCAGGTCAAGAACATGGATCTATTGTAAAGGTGCTGCTTATTGGGTTTGCTTTTGGGGCTATTATCTTATATTCACGTCTCGACAAATTTGAAAAGATGGCCGGTTTTATGATATTTGAGGATACGCTTGTCCCTAGAATGGCTATGACCACAGTAGCACTATCAAGTGTAGGGTTTTACTTTCTTGTCGAATCAGGTTATGCAACGTATAATATTAAACCGACGATGCTAGGTGGTCTTATCATCGGTGGAATCCTCTTTGGGATAGGTTTGGTTATTTTAGGTAAATGTCCATCAGCATTTCTTGTTTCAGTTTCTGAAGGGCGTCTTGATGCATTGGTAGGTGTGATCGGCGGGATGTTCGGTGGGTATGTTTTTACGATCGGGTATCCCTATATACAGCAAATCTTAGGGCCTGACCTGGGTAAGATCAGAGTACCGGATTTTTTTACAGAACATAGTCTGCTTATTGTATTCACGCTAAGTGGCATTTTACTGACCATTGCATTTTTGCTACCGACCATAGAGTACGAAGACCCCGCTGATATAAATGAAAAAAATAAATAATAGGAGAAGTGTGATCATGAAAAAGTATATATTTTTAATCGTAGGTTTAGTGAGTTTGATGCAGGCACAAGAGTACAAGTCCGTTTTTGACTGTAGTTCAGATAATGCCCGCTTTGTGATGTCACGTATGAATTTAATAGAAAGAACCATGGGTATGATCGAACAAAATGGCGACAAGGCTGACTTTGCCATTACACTGCATGGAGGATGTGTTCCCATGGTCTCAAATGTGTATGATGAAATAGTACCTGATGAGGATATGCCTTATATAAAAATGGCACAGGAGACCATTACACGATTGGCTCAAAAGAAAAAGGTGAAGATCATCGTCTGTGCCATGTCATTGAATGCAAATGCGATTGACGAGAAAGAGGTTTTGCCGTTTATTCAAATATCTAAAAATAGTTTTATAGATACGATCGGTTTACAAAATAAGGGCTATGCACTGATGACATTTAAGTAAATCTATACATCACTTTAAAACCTTATAAAATAGAATGTTATAAGGTTTTAAAAAAAGATATATTGTTTCTAGCGGTGTACATTGTGTACACGCTTATTACTGGACGATATGCCCTACGAATTTAGACATATTATCCAGGATCTTTCCACCTTTTCTAAAACCAAGTCCACAGGCTTCGTACGCATAAAATACACCTGCCTGATAAGATTGTCCCTCAATATCTGACGCCAGTTCGGTATAGGCCTGGTAGACCATTTTGTGACTGTCGTAGTCTCCTTCAATACTCTCAGACTCCTGTCCGTTTTCATCCAAGATAGTGACACTGCCTCCCTCTCTTCCAAAGACAGGTTTTTTCACCTGTTTTTTCCCTTCTAACGGTTCAAAAGAACTCTCAAGTAGCAGAGGGTGGTTCGGATAGAGGTCCCAGAGGATCTTAAGCAGCCCTTTACTTTGAAAAAGCAGGGTATAGGCCGGGTTGAAGATAATCGCTTTCTGGCTTTTGATGATATTGGTCAGAAGCATCGCCAGATCTGACTCTTCCAGTGCAATGTCTTCCCAAGGGATAAGCTTAAACCAGAGTTCATAGTTCTTATCTTCATAAAAGATACCCTCATCCGGGGAGAACTCTATCTCATCGATGTAGGCAAACTCTGTGTTAAAACCTGCTTCAGTGGCGATATGCTGCAGGAGTCGAACGGTATTCTCTTCTTCTGAATTTCCTTTGACTGAGGTAAAGAGAAAGTTCCACCCGTCATAACGTTCTTCAAAGGTAGAAACATCTTCTTCCAAAGTCACCAGACGTTTAAAATTCTCTATAAGTGCTTCATAGAGTGCATTGAACTGATGTTCTTCTTCAAGAGCGTTTTTTTTGAGCATGGCCCACTGTACAATAGCAGTTTCAAACAGGGCAGTCGGTGTATCTGCATTGAATTCTAAAAGTTTTATGGGTTTCCCGTCCACACCACCGGCTAGATCAAAACGTCCGTACAAATGCCAATGTACATCATTTTCCCATGATGCCTTGATCACTTCAACAAGATTAAAAGGTATACCAATCTCATGAAAGAGATTATTTTCTATGACGTGTTCGGCTGCTTCTACAACCATGTCATAAAGTGTGTTGGTTGCTTCATAATACGCTTCAGCTTCCTCTTCAGAGATGATGACCAGTTCATTAGAGATATAACTCGAGTCATCACGGTCTGTATGCCATACAAAACCGAGTGATTCTAAATAGTCTGTGTCCAATGGTGTGGTTTTTTGTAACTTTAACATCATTTATCCACCAAAGAAACCGCCGGTACGGCTTGAAGTACTTTTACTACCGAAAAAACCGCTTCTCTTAGCACTTCTGTTTTTAGCTGCGTCAAAACTCTTTTGACTTCTTGTATAGGTAGAGGGAGATTTGTATCCTGCTTTTCTGTTGTTTTGGTAGTTTTGGTTACCAAAAAGTTTGGAACCTATCCATGAACCGATGACTGCTCCAGCCATACTTGAAAGAAGTATTTCTCCCAGACCCATACCACCTTGCTGGGACATTTGAGGATTTTGCTCTTTGGTCAGGTTGGAGGTTCCATTGTCGATCTTGGCTGACTCTTCTGCTACAAGTGCATCCATTTCTGGTTTGGTCAATACACGTTCGGTTCCATCTAGTTGTTTCAGTACGATACGTGTCTCTTCCGCGGGAAACTCATCTTTGATCTTGTATTTTCCCGGTGCAGTCTCTTCTATAATGACGAATGCATTTTGTGCTTTAGCTTCCTCCTGCTGTTGCTGGTTATTGCTAAAGCAACCTGTTACACCAGTCGCTAAAAGCGTACCAAGACCAGTAGCAGTTGCTATGGTTGAAAGTTTTCTTAAATGTTTCATAGTGTATCCATAATTATGTTTTGGAGAATCATATCAAAATATGATTAATAGAAAGGAGGGAAAAATGTTAGGAAAGGTTAAAACAGAGAAGGAAGAGTTTCTCTGCTTTAAAGCATAAAAGAGGGTAGGTCTATTTAGTCCATCTGCTTTCTAAGAAATGTAGGTACATCTAAGATGTCTTCATTGTCACCGTTGTATCCACCTACAACCATTTTACTTCTTACCGTATTGATATCACAAGTGTTGGCACTTAATAAAGTTTTTTGTTTTGTGACTGTTGGTTCAGGTACAGCATTTTTATCTTCAAATCCTGTAGCAACGATAGTGATCTTCACTTCATCAACAGCCATGTTCTCATTGGTTGTGGTACCAAAGATCACAGATGCATCTTCATCTGCACTCTCTTCAACAATACTCATCGCTTCACCGATCTCCATGATAGGATAATCAGGGTGGATGTCAAAGTGTACGAGTACACCCATCGCACCATCGATAGAGATATTATCAAGCAGCGGAGACTCGATCGCAGCTTTTGCTGCATCATAGGCTGCATTCGTTCCTGTACTGTATCCTGCACCCATAAGAGCAAGACCTCTATGACTCATCACCGTTTTAACATCGGCAAAGTCAAGGTTGATATCATTTTCCCCATGCGAAAGAATCACTTTAGAGATACCACCTACGGCTTGAGCAAGAATATCATCTACCATTCTAAAGCTCTCTTTGATACCAAGGTTCTTCTCAACGATGGAAAGAAGTTTTTCATTCGGTACGACAATGATCGAATCACTCTCTCTTTTAAGCTCTTCCAAACCTTCTTTTGCAAGCTTTGTTCTTTTTCTACCTTCAAATTTAAAAGGGCTGGTTACAATAGAAACAGTCAGTGCACCTACTTCTTTTGCAGCCTGTGCAATGATCGGTGCAGCACCTGTACCTGTACCTCCGCCAAGACCAGCAGAGATAAAGACGATATCAGAACCCTCAAGCGTCTTTTTGATATCTTCAAAGCTTTCAAGTGCAGCTTCTCTACCTTTCTCCGGAAGCATCCCTGCACCCAGTCCTCTTGTGGCATTGATACCCAATTGCATTTTGTATGGTGCCAAAGAACTGTCCAGTGCCTGTGCATCTGTATTGGCAACGATCAGATCGATCGAGTTTATCCCTTCACTGATCATGTGATTGATCATGTTACCACCGCCTCCACCAACGCCGATAGCTTTGATTTTCGCTCCATTTGTATGACATTTTGTTTCCACTATGTCTATTTCAAACTCTTCCATGTTTTCCCCCTTTATTTAATTTTTAAAAAAGCTGTCTTGCCCAACTCGCCAGTTTTTTAAATGGATTTTTATTTTCATGACCTAGATCCGGCAGATCATCAAATGATATATCTGATCCTTCCTGATCCTCTTTTTTGTGTTCGTTCTCTTCTTTATGACCTCTGGTTGTCTGTGCCTCTTCGGTATTTGATGTATGACCTATCCTGATATCATTAAGGTTATCTTCAAACATTGCTTTTGAATGGAGCAATTCTTGTTGGAAATTGATCTCATATTGCGTATGGCCGCCTGCTTTATAGAGCAGTAAACCCACTACCGTTGAAAATGCTGGATCCTTGAGTTCATCAAAAAGACCATTGACATTATCTGGATAACCCACTCTTACCGGCATACCAGTAAAGATAGCTTGTGCCAATTCTCTCATACCTTTAAGTTTTGTCATACCACCGGTCAAGATAATACCTGCACCTATCTGCTCTTTTAATGCAGATTTTTCCAATGACTTGGACAGGATCATCAGTGCTTCTTCTACACGTGAGAAAATCACAGAGTGAACCACCTCCAACGAGACACCATTACGACTCTCTTCATCACCGATGATCGGGAGTTCTATGACCTCATTGGAACTCTCAATAAGACTCCCGTGACGTACTTTGACATTTTCTGCTATTTGCAGCGGAGTATGAAGTGCCATGGAAAGGTCATTGGTAATATGGTTTGAACCTACACCTAAGAAATCATTGTATCTGATAGAGTTACCCGTATGGATGACAAGATTACTTGTTTGACCACCCATATCGATCACAGCCACACCCAACTCTTTTTCATCCTCATCCATGGTAGCTATCGCAGAAGCGTAACCACTTAAAACAATACCATCTATCTCAACCCCGGCAGAGCGAACGGCTTTTTTAAGATTGGAAAGATTTGATTTTTGTGTCATGATGATGTTAACATCTACTTCCATGCGACTCGCATTCATACCGAACGGATCTTCGATGAAGTCTTGGTCATCGACTCTGAAGTTGTAAGGCAATACATGGATGACATCATACTCAGTAGGTACGTTAGCATTGTAGAGTGCTGTCTGCATCACACGATTGATCTCTTTAATGGAGATGTCTTTATGTGGGATGTTGACAATACCCGTAGAGTTAAGACTCTTAGCATAGGCATTGGAGATGGAAACCGTTGCAGAAGTGATGTTGCTTCCTGCAATACGTTTTGCATCATTAATGGCTTTTTTTATGGATTTAGAAGCGAGTTCTATATTGGTGATCGCACCTTTCTTAACCCCTTGGGATTTAGAGATACCATGTCCTTGTATGGTGACTTCGGAGTCTTGAATTTCAGCAATGATAGCACATATTTTAGTGGAACCGATATCAATAGCTAAAATTGTGTCACTCAATTTGTCAGCCCTCCCATATAGACTTCTGTAGGATATTGTTCATCTAACATCTTAATCAGATTCGATTCAAATATACTTTGTTTCAGTTTATCTGTGGTTTCTTTTACAAAAGCTGTCTGGTTGTCATCCATCGGAAGCAGTTTTTGCTCTAAGATATTATAAACTATAACCTTATCGAATACGCTTATGATACCCTTTTCTTTTGATGATGTAAAGAGTTTTTGTAAAAATTGTAAACTTTCTTGTGTATTTAACGGATTTAGGTTGACATTTTCATCCAATTTGACAAAATCCGAGATGATCATATCGTTCTGATCAACATTTTTCAGTGCTGACTCTGCCAAGGCTAAAAGCGCTTCTTTTTTAGCCTGTTTTTCATAAAGCCCCGTCACTTCCTCTTTGGCCTCTTCATAGGTTTTTACCCTTGGTAGGACAATGTTCTCTATTTTTACAGTGGCATAGGCATCTGCAACGACTTTAGGTTTCAGGATATCACCTACAGATTTCTCTTTCAATTCACTCCATACCTCTTCTGTCAGCTTAGCATCACCCATTGAGAGCGTAATCTTTTCACTGTTGTCAATGGTACCTTTTTTAAATGCAATATATGCTTTTTGTGCTGTTTTTTTAGTTTTCTTGATCTTGAGATCTTTTGTCACCAGTACTTTAGCTTCTTCGAAAGGGAGTTGTTTCCCTGTTTCATCTGTATAGTTGAAGCTGTTTTTGTCATAGTGTGCTTTTAACTCATCTTCTGTGACAGCAGTATCTTTACTTTGTGTCCAGACGATAGAAAGTTCATACATTTGCGGAGTCAAAAAATTCTCTTTTTGCATCTCCCAGTAGGCTTTTACTTTTGATTCATCAGTGACGAAGTTGAGATCATCATTGGTTAATACTTTGTATGCCAGTTTGTCACTAACATTCATAGCCGCAGAGACAGCTTCTTCCTCCAATGGCAAAGGACCTACTGCAAGGAGTGAAAATGTCTTTTCCAAGATAAGTTCTTCTCTAAGTGTCTCTTCAAAGGCATTGGCTCTAAGTCTTTGACTTTTCAGGTAACCCTCATAGATCTCTTTGACAAAAACACCATCTTTTTGGAATGCTCTGATCTCTTGCAGTTTCTGTGCTACTTCTGCATCTGAAACAACAATACCCAGGTCTTTTGCAAAGTTCAAGATCTTCGCCTGAGTTGCCAATCTGGCAAATGCCTGTTTGATCAGTCCCATCTCCTGGGCAGTTTTATCATCCAGTTGTCCTTGCATGGCTTGATTGTATTGATTGTATAGATTGCTGTATACCATGTTGAGTTTTGTTTGTTTGATCTCTATATCACCGACTTTGGCAACATTTCCTGCCTTTGAACCAAAACTGTAACTTCCCCAACCTACAAAACCTGCACCAATAAATGCGATGGTTGCTATCCAGATCGTCCATACCAGATATTTATTGTGTTTCTGCATCCAACTAATCATACTTCATCTACCTTCAATCGAAAAATTTGTACAATATTCTATCTAAACTAAGCTTATCGCTAATGAATCGGAGTGTGAAAAGAATATGTCTAATCAAAATACAAAAATGATGCAACGGGACCTGGAAGTCATATGGCATCCATGTACTCAAATGAAAGATCATGAAACCTTACCGCTTGTGCCTGTTAAGTCAGGGAAAGGTGTCTATCTTTATGATTTTGACGGTAATGCCTATATCGATGCAGTCAGTTCCTGGTGGGTCAATATTTTTGGTCACGCCAATGAAACGATCAACAACAGAATTAAAGCACAGCTTGACACACTCGAACATGTGCTTTTGGCAGGCTTTACGCATGAACCGGCTATAGAGCTTGCACATAAACTTGTCAACATGACGCCTAAAGGTCTGGAGAAGGTTTTTTATGTAGACAATGGTTCTTCTGCTGTGGAAGCTGCTTTAAAAATGAGTTATCATTATCATCTCAACAGAGGAAAGCGTAAAGCACTTTTTCTTTCATTGACAAATTCATATCATGGAGAGACCATCGGTGCATTGAGTGTAGGGGATGTCGAACTTTATAAAGATACTTATGAACCTCTGCTCATTGCCAATATGCAAGTACCTGTACCCAAAGACCAAAGTATCGAAGCTGCCAAAGAAGCATTGCAGGGATTAGAAGAAGTCTTAAAAGAGAAGGCGGATGAGATAGCAGCCTTTATCGTGGAACCTCTTATACAGGGTGCAGGAGGGATGCATATGTACCATCCTGCCTATCTTTCAGGTGCAAGGGTATTGACACAACAGTATGACGTGCATCTCATCGCCGATGAGATCATGACAGGGTTTGGACGTACAGGAAAGATGTTTGCATGTGACCATGCAGAGATATCTCCTGATTTTATGACCCTCTCTAAAGCTTTGACAGGGGGGTATCTGGCGCTTTCTGTAGTCATGACGACCAATGATGTTTATCAGGCTTTTTATTGTGACTATAATGAGTATAAAGCTTTTTTACATTCACATAGCTATACAGGGAATCCTTTGGCATGTGCCGCTGCACTGGCAACTTTGGAGATATTTGAACAGAATGATATCATCGGTGAGAATGAGAAGAAAAGCAGATATATCATAGAACAGTTGGAGAAGTTTTCTGTTTTACTTAATGTCAAAGAGATACGACAGCAGGGTATGGTCACTGCTATAGAGTTAAAGGGGTACGAAAGCACTGAACGTATAGGAGTAAAGATCTACGAATATGCTTTAACACAAGGGGTCTTACTCAGACCATTGGGACATATTATCTATTTCATGCCTCCGTATGTCATCTCTTATAAAGAGATAGACAAGATGATAGAGGTCGCCTATGAAGGGATAAAAAAGGTAGCTAAATAAGTCTACCTTTTAAAGAAACCACCGTTTTCTTTTTGTAAACGTTGATAATGTTTTTGGGCACGTTTAATACCAAAATCCATGGCTTCTTTGTAGAATTGTTCAGCCTTTTTTTTGTCTTGGTTCGTTTCTATACCGTGTTCATAAAACTGTGCCATATCACAGAGTGCCTCAGGGTAGTCTTCAAGGGCTAAACTATGCATCAGTGAAAAGGCTTCAGCTATGTCTTTTGTGAGTAAAATGCCCTTAAAGAGTTCCCGGGCCAACATGAATTGTGCAAACTTTGATTCTGTTGCAGCACAGACAAGCAGGAGTTGTGCAGCTTCAGTCTCTTTACTCTCTTCACTCAACTTTTTGATAGTGGTGAGCGTTTCTTCTATCTCATCCTCAGTATAACCTTCTTGTGAGATCTTTCTTAAGAGATTTTCTACAGAATCAAACTTTTCATAGGTTCTATCTTTAAGCGGATATTGCTTTTTCATACTGTTCAGTTTCTGGGCAATGTAAGGAATGGCTTTATAGTGGAGTGAACGTGTCTCTTCTTCTGTATGTATCGCAGGTTTTAACTCTTTGAGGGGTTCATCTTTAGAGGGGAGATCTTTTTGTATGAATGTCTCACTCTCTTCTTCTTCTTCTTGGGGCATTGACTCTTTTATGATCGTTTCTTCTTTTTCACTCTCTTCACTATCAAAAAAAGTGTCTTTATCTGTATGATTTGTCTCTTTGGGTGATTCAAAGAAAGTATTTGTTGAAGTTTGTGTCACATCTAATTCAATGTTGTCAGTCAATACATGATCAACGTCGATATTGAGAAGGGCATCAAAATCACTATGGTCTACTTTTTTTGTTTCCACTTTTGTCTCTTCAGAGTATTCATCAAGAAGAAAATCATTGATGTCGATCTCTTGAGGTTTTTCATTTCTGTTTGATGTGATAAAAAGATCGAACTCATCTATAATGGCTTGTTCTTCTGCTGCCATAGCGGCTTGTGCTTTTTGTGATGCTCTTTGAATGATGTCCTCAGTAGGTGTTTCAATATATTGGTTAATAAGCCCTTGCGCTTTTGCATAATTCTCTGCCTGAATGGCTGTAACGATCTCCTGGATTTTCACATCTGTTTTAAGCAGTGCCAACTTTAAGACCTGAAGCTGTATGGTCTCAACATCAGTGATGGAAATGGCATGGTTAATGATGCTTAATCTTTTCTGTGTCTGATTCATAGCAGGTATCCTATGTTTGATAGTATTTGGAAGAGTATAACAAAAGTATGCTTTACAGAAGTGTTGACATTTAAAAGGTAGTTATTTGCAGTTACTCTCTTTGAAGCGTGAAGATAGCCACACTATAGAGAAGTAGAAAGGGGAGGGAATACTTTACAGGTTTGCTGATAAAGCCAACAATCTGCAAGAGTTTTCTAAAATGGAAATCTTTTTTGCCATTTCTGTGATGTCCCTATCGTAGGAAATAAGTCCAAACCCTTTGATAAGGAGTAGGTGTGTATCATGTTTTTGGAAAAACCGTGGGATCTCGTAGGGTGCACGTTCCATCCAATCATCTATATTTTTGGGATCATAGACGATGACTTCGCCCAGTACCTTTTGGCCAAAGTAGTCTTGTGGAGAGACTTTCCCATGTTTGAGCGAGTAGGCTGTCGCATAAGGAGGCATTGTATAACAGACATATTTTGCATTGGGGATGGTCTCATAGATATGTTCATGGATATGTACATCAGGATTTGCCATACTCCAACGATAATCTCTCTTTTTACAATCAAGTTTCACAAGTGAATCTTCGGTGAATTCATCTAGGATCGTATCTTTAGAGTTGATGATAAATCCACTGCTGCTCACTCTTGCTGAGATGGAGCCATGATAGACACCAAAGAAGTTTTTGTTAAACAGGGAGAGTGATACATGTTTAATGTCTTCGATGAGATGCTTATCTACCATTTGGGTAACCTTTAGTTAGGAATATTTCGGTATTATATCATTAAAATAGTTGAACCCTCTGAATAACCTGGGTGCTCATCATGGGTTTTATATGAGAAGGTTCAAATCAAACGATTATAGAATGAAGGAAACAGATGGAAACCCCTCACATACCTGTACTTTTAGATGAAGTTTTGGAAAGTTTTAAGGGGGTGGGTGAAGGTTATTTTGTTGACTGTACGCTTGGGTATGCAGGGCATAGTTCTGAAATACTGGCCAAATATGAAAACTTGAAACACATAGGGATAGATAGAGATGATGAAGCTTTGGCTTTTTCTAAAAAACGTCTAGAACCTTATGAAGCACGCAGTACACTTTACAAGGGTACGTTTGCAACAGTTTTTCCTACATTACAAGAGAGTCCGATAGTAGCGGTATTGGCAGATTTCGGTGTCTCCTCTTTACAACTGGATAAACAAGAGAGAGGTTTTTCTTTTACCTCGGAAACACTGGATATGCGGATGGATGCATCTTCACCACTTTCAGCGTATGAAGTGGTGAATGAGTACCCTCAAGAAAAACTCGAATATATCTTTGATATGTATGGTGAAATACGATCCTTTAAGAAATTGGCATCTGCGGTGGTGGAAGCAAGGGCACAGGCACCTATCAACTCAGCTAAGGAGTTAAGTGAGATCGCAAAAACCGTGATCCCTGCAGGAGGAAAGATACACCCCGCAACGTTGATGTTTCAGGCTATTCGTATAGAAGTTAACAATGAATTGGGTGAAATAGAAGGGTTACTGGATGCTTTGGAACACAAGCATGTGAAGGGGGAAGTGGTTTCTCTCATCTCTTTTCATTCTTTGGAAGACCGTCTGGTGAAAAACCGTTTTAAGAAATGGGCGCAAAATTGTATCTGTGATCCTCAGGCAATGCGCTGTACCTGCGGTAAAAACCATGCTTTGGGTAAAGCCTTCTCTTCCAAGCCTGTGACAGCAAGCAAAGAGGAACTCAAAGTGAATCCTCGAAGCAGGTCTGCAAAGCTGAGAAGTTTCAGATTTAAAAAAGACAGTGATAATGGCAAGTAAAAAGAAAAAACTGAAGCCGAACGGTATTACTTTTGGTATGGCAACGGTCATATTGATGTCAATAGCCATTGTACTGATCTTGACAAGCATTAAGATCTACTTGAGTAATCAGATCTATTATGAGAGTAAGGTTGTGAACAAAATGACACGTGAAGTTTCAGTACTTAAAGCAGAAAATGTGATGCTTCAACAGAGTGTAGAGGCATTGAAGTTTAAGAACAGGGTCACAGATACCATTTTTGTCATACAGGACAATTGACGATGAGAAGCAAACAGTATGATACGTAGTTTTATCCGTTTCGCAGTAGATAAGCCCATTATCAACCATATTTTGATGGCTTTCATGTTGGTGCTCTCTGTTTTTGCCTATCAGAACATTGCAAAAGAGATATTCCCTCCTTCTACCCTTGATCAGATATCGGTCCAGGGGGGATATGTCGGTACAAGTGCTGATGTGTTGGACAAAATGGTTGTCACAAGCATAGAGGATGAACTCAAAAGTCTTCCAGAAATAGATACCCTTTACACCAGTATACAAAATGGCAGTTTCAGTATCAATGCCGATATTAAACCCGGCAGTGATACCCAGTTGGTCCTTTCGGATGTGAAAGATATCATCTCAAAAACAAGACGTGATCTTCCTGCCGATATGGACGAACCTATTGCACGTATCGTGGTCCATGAATATCCGCTTCTGCTTGTAGCAGTTTCAGGTAATGTGGAGAAAAAAGCCCTCATTGATGCAGCAGATGCATTGAAAAGTAAACTTGCACTGATCCATGACCTTAGCAGTATAGAGATACGGGGAGATACAGATGAAGAAGTGATCATTACCTTGGATCAAAAAAAGCTGGATGCGTATGGTCTGGATAAATCCGGAGTCTATCAAGCTATTTCAAGTATATCAAGTATTTTCCCTGCAGGAACACTCGACGGTCAGGGTGACCATCTTTATATCTCTACGATCAACGGTGAAAAAAGTGCAAAGGCGTTGGGAGAAACACTCCTGAGCGTAGGCGGAAAAAGTTTTCGTCTGAAAGATGTGGCCGAAGTCTATTATGGATTAGGTGATCCTACACAGATATCTCACTATAACGGTAAACAGAATATCTCTTTAAATATCAATAAAAGTAAAGAGGGGAATGCCATTGCCTTGAGTAAAGAGATACGTAAAATACTTGTAGAATTCAATGAAAAGTATGAGGATGTTAGATTTGAAGCCTATACGGATACCTCTATTTGGATCAAGAACCGTTTGAATCTTGTCTCTTCCAATATTTTGTTTGGACTCATCCTGGTCTTTATGGCCCTCTTTTTGTCTGTCAACATACGTATCGCTTGGGTAGTGGGCATCGGGATACCGGCCAGTTTTTTCATTACACTTATTATTATGGATATGATAGGTTACAGTTTGAATATGCTGACGCTGCTTGGAGCTCTTATCGCACTTGGGATGTTGGTAGATGAAGCCATTGTTGTGGCGGAGAATATCTATAGGCATATGGAGATGGGAAAGAGCCCTAGAGATGCTGCCATAGAAGGGGCAATTGAGATGTTTCCAGCAGTACTTACGGCAACATTGACCACGGTCTTTGCCTTTCTGCCTTTACTGATCATGAGTGGTAAAATGGGGATGTTCATGCAGGTGCTTCCTGTCATGATTTCTGTACTGCTCATCTCTTCTTTGTTTGAGGCATTTTACTTTTTGCCACTGCATTCCAAAGAATTCTTTGCAATGGGTACTTTTAAAAAAGAGAAACATGACAGTAGTTTTTGGAAAAGCTGGGTGAAATGGTATCAAGGGTTTTTGGAGAAACTGTTAGAATATAAGAAGTGGTCTCTTTCCCTTATATTGATCTTTATTGTTTTGGGAACTATGGGTATGGCAAAGATCACCAAGTTTCAGCTTTTTCCAGAGTTTGATGCACAGCAGGTCTACTTGAACGGAAAAGTAAATATCAACAACGATCTGCAAGACACAGAAGTCTATGTCACACAGATAGAAGAAGCACTGCTTGAGATACTGGATGAAAAAGAGATGGATTCAGTCACTTCCGTGATAGGGTTTAAGTTTAACAAAGATCAAAGTTTTGAGTTAGGTGAGAACCTTTTCCAGATCTTTATCAATCTACATGAAAAAGCACCTGAAAACTTTTTTGACAAATATATCAATCCTATATTTTCTTTGGAGTATGACGGCAGTGATATGATCAGAGAAAGACTCTCTCAAGAGATCGCCAAGGAGATACAAGAACGTATTGTTCCCAAATTTAAAGCACAAGAACTCCATGAGGAAAAACTCTATGAAGAGTTCAATGTCTATGTACAACAGGCAGGTATTGTGAGTAATGATATAGAGATCGGTTTTGAACATCCTGATAGAAACAAAATGTTAACTGCCATGAAAAAAGTAGAAGCGAAGCTTGAGAGTATCAACGGGGTGGAAGATATCGCTGACAATGCCAATGAAGGAGAACGTGAACTCAAGCTGCGTGTCAATGAATACGGACAACAGTTAGGTTTTAGTGAGGGGTATGTGATCTCTGTATTGAAGGGTGCTTTTCTCAAGGCAGAGTATGCAAAAATGTTCAACAAAGAGGGCTTGGTCAGAGTAAAGATAGAAGATGTTTATAAGGAGGATGCATCAGCGATAAGAAACTTTAAACTGACAACCCCGGATGGACAGCAAGTGGTACGACTAGCAAATATCTGCGATTTTACCTATCAAAAAAGCTTTGTCAAAATTTTTAAAGAGGATGGTGAAAAAGTACGTTCCCTCTATGCAAGAGTGGAAAAGAAGATCATTACGCCTGTTGAGGTCATGCAACAGTTAAAACCACTTTTGGATGAGATACAAAAAGAAGGGGTCAAAATTATTATCAAAGGGGAAGAAAAAGAGAATGCAAAGTTAAAAAAAGAGCTTGGACAGGCATTGATGATCGCTTTGTTTCTGATCTTTATCACTTTGGTTTGGATGTTTAACTCTTTGGTCTTGCCATTGATCATACTGACAACGATTCCGCTTTCTCTTTTTGGTGCCTTGGTCGGAACAAAACTTATGGGTATCAATATGACGATGCCTGGTATGATGGGTGTCATAGGTCTTGCAGGTGTCGTGGTCAATGATGGACTGATCATGCTTGACTTCATCAAAGGAAGTAAAAATTTTACCCAGATACAAGAAAAAGCAGGGATGAGGCTTCGCCCTATTCTATTGACTTCTGTGACCACGGTACTGGGCTTATCCTCTTTGATGTTCTTTGCTTCAGGACAGGCGCTGATACTTCAGCCTATGGCTATCTCACTAGGTTTTGGTATTGCCTGGGCAACGGTGTTGAACCTTTACTATGTGCCTTTGATGTATGCAGTGATCTATCGGGTAAAATAGGTAGTTAAAAAAGATTAACATTATTTGGCTATAATTATTGACTTTTATATAAATTAGGATACATCCATGGGTAGCATCATTGAGAGCCATGGTAAATAAGGACCGGTATACGTGCTAAGTGCTGTTGAGAGAAAAATAGAACAATTTATAGCTGACCTGAATGATAAAGAGGTAAGTGGACTTTATGCCCATTTACCTCATGGAAAAAGACTGCGTGCAAAGCTCATTTTGAAAATAGCAGGAGGTAGTATCTCTGTTGTGAAAACTGCTGCTATTGTTGAGATGATACATGCGGCAAGTCTTTTACATGATGATGTTATAGATGATGCCTATACTAGACGTTCCAAACCTTCTCTCAATGCACTCTATGGCAATAAAACAGCCATCATGCTGGGTGATGTTCTCTACTCAAAAGGTTTTTTAGAGTTAAATAACATTAGTACGGATGTGGCAAAGATGATCTCCAATGCCGTTGTCCAGCTCAGTCTTGGAGAGCTCAAAGATGTTTCACTTTCCAAAACATTTAATCTGGACAAAAATCTCTATATTGAAATGATCTACCAAAAAACGGCTTCTCTTATGGAAGCAAGTGCCGGAGCTGCAGCTTTGTTGGCCGGTAAGTCCAAAGAGGCCTATATGAGATACGGTAGAAACCTGGGTATCGCCTTTCAAATGATAGACGACCTGCTTGATATTACCTCCGACAGTGCTACTTTAGGTAAACCTGCGTTACATGACTTTGAAGAGGGTAAGACCACACTGCCGTATATCTATCTGTATGAAGTGTTGGAGAGTGAGGAAAAAGAGAAACTGAAATCACTACATGCAAAAAAACTCTCTGCAGAAGAACAACTTTGGATCAAAACGAAAATGCAGGAACACCACGTGATACAAAAAAGTTATCAGGAAGCGAAGCTATTGATAGAAGAGGCGATCACTTTGATGAATGAAAAAGGTGAAGATGCACTCTCAAATATCGCTATGCAGATGATAGAAAGGGATTTTTAATGTATTACCAAGTGATGAGTTTTTCCCATAAAAACTGTGATCAGGGTATGAGAGAAAAGTTGGCATTTGCCAACGATGAAGAAAAAATTGAAATGCTCAATCAGCTGGTCGAATTTGAGTTTATTCATGAAGCATTTATCGTTTCTACATGTAACCGTGTTGAGATCGTATTGGCAACACGTGACAATTTTTCCAGTTATCACACGATCCTGGGACTGATGAGTCAAAAAAGCGAACTGAACTTTTATGAGATCAAATCCGCAGGGGTACGTTACGATGATGAAGAGGCGGTACAGCATATTTTTTCAGTGGTCTCTTCACTGGATTCTCTGGTCATAGGTGAATCTCAGATCACTGGACAGGTGAAAGAGGCATTTATGCTCTCTCATCAAAATGGTACGGCCGGACGCAAACTCAATCGTATTATCTCTTATGCGGTGAAGTGTGCAGCAGAAGTACGCAATGTAACGAATATCTCTCAAAATCCTATTTCGATCGCTTCTGTTGCCGTGGCACAGGCACATAAACTTTTGGGTGACAGTATGGCAGGGACAACAGCTGTGGTAGTCGGTGCAGGTGAAATGGGTGTCTTGGCCACAAAACATCTGCTTAGAGCAGGTTGTGATGTGGTGATGCTGGGAAGAGACCAAGAGAAGGTCGAAGCGCTGGCAGAGACCTTGGGTGAAAATGTAAAAGCAGCGACAATGGAGAAACTTCCAAAGTACCTGAACCGTTATCGTCTGCTTTTTACAGCTACATCTGCCAGGGAACCGATCATTACCCAGGACCTTATAGAGAATGAAGCTTTGCCAAGACTCTGGTTTGATATGGCAATCCCTAGAGATATCGAAGATATGACGTTGGAGAAATTACAACTTTTCCGTATCGATGACCTTCGTACCATCTCTCAAGACAATCATGCACTGCGTGAAGAACAGGCAGTAAGAGCAGCAGAGATCGTTGAGAGATATAAAGAAGAGTTTTATGCATGGCTTAGAGCCCTCTCTATTGAACCGGTGATCAAAGAGATGAGAGAACAGGTCAATGAAGCCATAGACGCTGAAATGAAAAGGGCCCTTAAAAAAGGTTTTGTACCTGCAGACGCCGAAGCAAATATGCGCAAAATGGCAGAGCAGATGTTCAAACGTTTTTTACATGCACCGACACAGAACCTGAGACACTCTTCTACTGAGAAGAAAAATGCGAACTGCATAGAATCGATCAAAAAAATGTTCAATATAGACACAGAAAATATTGACCTGAAACAGTATAAAAATGACCATCATACAAAAGGATACAACGCGTGAGATTTTCAAGATTATTAATCCCTACAACTAAAGAGACACCCAATGATGCAACATTGGCAAGTCATATCTATCTTATCCGAGGTGGATTCATACAATCGGTAGGGGGAAGCGGACTTTATAATTTTCTGCCTTTAGGCAAAAAGATACTTGATAAAGTACATGCAGTAGTGAAAGAGGAATTAGATAAAGCAGGTTGCCAGGAAGTGAGCCTCTCTTTTGTTACACCTGCTGCATTATGGGAAGAGAGTGGCCGTTTAGAGAAGTACGGTAAGGAGCTCCTACGTTTCAAAGACCGTAAGGAGAATGACTTTATTTTAGGACCGACCCATGAAGAGATGATGGTGAACCTGGTGAGACAAACAGTGAAAAGTTATAAACAACTCCCTTTAAATGTCTATCAGATCAACCTCAAGTTCCGTGATGAGATCAGACCACGCTTCGGTCTGATGCGCGGACGTGAGTTTTTAATGAAAGATGCCTATAGCTTCCACACTTCTACAGAAGATATGCAAAGAGAGTTTGCCTTGATGGAAGAGACGTACAAAAAGATATTCACACGCCTTGGACTGGAGTTCAGGGTCGTAGATGCAGACTCCGGGGCGATCGGAGGATCTGGAAGTAAAGAGTTTATGGTATTGGCTGACTCTGGTGAAGATACGATCGTGGTATGTGATAGCTGTGATTATGGTGCTAACATAGAGGCTGCTGTAGCCAGACCGAAAGCCTATGATGCTACTACAGAGATCAAAGTGATTGCGATGAAAGCATTGTATGATGAAGGTGTCAGTAAAGTCGTGCATTTTGCTTTACCTGCATCCGTCGAACTTCAGGATGTGAAAGCATGTAATGCGGTCAATGCCAATGACCTTGTAGAATATGAAGAAGAAGCAGGGATAGAGACACTGGTTGTAGACAGTGCATTGGAAGGGATGGATGATCTTAGTGCAACAGAGAAAACCTACGCAGATATCTCGGCGGTTCAAGAGGGTGATACTTGTGCCTCTTGCGGTGGTTCATTGCGTTATACCAAGGGTATAGAAGCCGGACACATTTTCCAATTGGGCACACGGTACTCTGAACCATTAGCGGCAAACTTCCTGGATGAGAACGGGAAGTCCCAGCCTATGGTCATGGGAACCTATGGTATCGGTGTGAGCCGTTTGCTTGCAGCCATCATCGAACAGAACCATGATGATAAGGGGTGTATCTGGACAAAAGAGTCTGCACCGTTCGATCTTCAGATCATCGTCTCCAACATCAAAGATGATACACAGGTCACTTTAGGTGAACAACTCTATGAAGCGATGCTGGCCAAAGGTGTGGATGTGCTGCTTGATGACAGAAAAGACAGATTTGGTGCTAAAATAAAAGACTATGAGCTTATCGGTGTACCTCATGCAGTGGTCATAGGGAAGAAACTGGCAGAGGGTATCGTAGAGTTTATGACCAGAGACGGTATGTTGAAAGAAGAAGTATCTGTAGATACCATCGCTGAACTTCTGGCTGAAAGATTTTAATATGATATTTTTGATCATCCCTTTTGCTCTTATCGAACTTTACCTTTCGCTCAAGACAGGGGAGACCATAGGTTTCTTTTGGTCAGTGGTATGGATCGTACTGAGTTTTGCTCTGGGCATGATGCTTTTACAGAAGTCATCACAAACGATGATGGGCAATATGCAGTCAATGAGACAGGGAAAACTTGACCTTAGAAGATTTCAAAATGCAAGTATGTCTTATTTTATTGCTGCGATACTACTCATTATTCCGGGAGTATTTAGTGACCTTTTGGGTGTCATTGCATTTTTTTACTCACTTTATTTACAATTTATTGCTAAAATAACTCCCGAAGGAACAACACACTTTACAAAACAAGGAGATGATAATGTCATTGATGTCGAAATTATTGATGAGCACAGTTCTAGCAAGCGTGACTCTTAGTGCAAATGCACAGCCTGATAATAAACAATTAGTTAAATATGTGAAGAGATCTGTGGTTAAAAACCCGCAGGTAAAAGTCAAAGGTGTCACCGTGCTTGAGTCTAAAACGGATGAAAGATTACCGGGATGGACGATTCTTTTGACGACCATGGATCTGGAGTATCAGAAAAAAGAGATCCATGCACCCGAAATGATGTTTGTAAAAGATGGACTTGTTACAGGACATTTAGTGAATCTAAAAACCGGAAATGACTATAGAGATGAGATCAAACCTAGTGTCCCTCAGAGCTATTATGATGATGCGCATTTGCTGTTTGGTAAGAAAGATGCAGAGCATAAGATACTGATCTTCTCTGATCCGCAATGTCCATTCTGTCAAGAAGTAGTACCGGCTATCTTCAAAGTATCTAAAGAGAACCCTGCAAAGATTGCAGTCTATTATTATCACCTGCCGTTACTTCGTATACATCCTGTTTCAGATGTACTGACACGTGTGATGCATGTGGCACAACATGAAGGTAAAACAGATGTGGTTGAAAAGATCTATTCATTGAAGATCGACCCAAGAGAGACAGACATGTCGAAGATACTTGCTGCAGTGAAAAGCCATACCGGTTATAGTGTAACAGCAGCACAGGTAGATGCAAAAGAGGTGAAAGCAGCTATGCAGGCAGATGAAATGGCTTCTAGTAAACTGATGGTCACAGGTACACCTACGATCTATATAGATGGTGAGTGGGACAAAATGCGTGATGGGTATAAAAAACTCATAAAGTAATAGAGTGGGAATATGCATGAGGCTTTACCTTATGCAGAAATAGACAAGGGTAACAGTGGAAAAATTAATTATCGCGACAAGAGCAAGTGATCTTGCCCTTTGGCAGGCATATCACGTTAAAGAGAGAATCGAAACATCTTTTCCTGAGATCACAGTAGAACTGAATAAGATCACCTCTAAAGGGGACAAGATATTGGACAAACCTCTTGCACTTATAGGAGGGAAAGGGCACTTTACCAAAGAGCTGGAAGATGAGATGATTGAAGGGAATGCGCATCTTGCAGTGCACTCGCTCAAAGATGTCCCTACCTATATTCCAGAAGGGTTGGAACTGTGTGCCATTACAGAACGTCAAGATCAGAGTGATGTTCTGCTCTCGCATACGTATCAAAGTCTGGATGAACTTCCTCAGGGTGCAGTGGTAGGAACCACAAGTCTAAGAAGACGTATGCAGCTGCTTGAAAAACGTCCGGATCTAGTGGTCAAAGAACTTAGAGGAAATGTGAATACAAGACTCAGAAAGCTTAAAGAGGGGCAGTATGATGCAATCATACTTGCCTATATAGGACTGCATAGGCTTGATCTGTTGAAGGATATTCCTTTTGTTGAAAAGCTGGATTTCTTTATACCGCCAATGGGGCAGGCTGCACTGGGCATCGAAATCGTGAGTGATAATGACAGGGTCCGTGAAATTGCCATGACATTGAATGATGAGAACTCTTATCTCTGTACAAAGCTAGAACGTGATTTTGTCTCAAAAATAGGAGCAGGGTGCTCTGCCCCCGTAGCTGTGAATGCTATCATTACAGGTGATGATATTACCGTTAAAGCGATGCTTGGATATCCAGACGGTACAAACATTATGCATAAAGCATTGACCTCAAAGGTAAGTACGTGCGATACGTTAGGCCAAGAGTTGGCTGAAGAGATGATCGCTGATGGTGCTTTGGAGGTACTAGAAAAAGCAGAAGCAATAGCATTTAAAGATGAAATGCCAGAAAGACTATAAGTAGGACATACTTAATAGATCGAATGTTTTAGAAAAAAAGAGAATACTAAATGCAAGACGTAGTACAATGGCTTAAAGATAACGGAAACTTAAAGATCATAGACGAACCGCTTGATGTGGAGCTTGAAATCCCTCATGTTGCCTATGTCGAGGTAAAAACAGATAACTCTCGTCCTATCCTTTTTACCAATCCTGTGAACAAGGCCAAAGGCATAACGTATGAGATGCCTGTACTGATGAATATCTTTGCCAACAAAGATCTGACTGAAAAGATCTTCGGCAAACATCCTGATACTGTTGCAGAGGGGATCGATGAACTGCTTAAGCTCAAACCACCCAAAGGATTGAAAGCAAAGCTGGCAATGCTGCCTAAACTCTTTTCACTTAAAAATGTATTTCCTAAACGTTTAAAGTTCAAAGGAGAGTGTCAAGAGATCATCATTCCTAAAGAGGAGGTGGATCTGGACAGGTTACCTATACTGAAGACTTGGGAAGAGGACGGTGGACCCTTTATTACGATGGGACAGGTCTATACAAAAAGTCTTGACGGCGAGATGCAAAACCTCGGGATGTACAGACTGCAGCAGTATGATAAAAAGAGACTGGGGATGCACTGGCAGATACACAAAGATGCCTCTCACTTCTTTGACCAGTATCAAAAGGCCGGTAAAAAAATGCCTGTAACCGTCGCTATAGGCGGTGACCCTCTTTATATCTGGTGCGGACAGGCACCCATGCCTCATGGTATGTTTGAATTGTTGCTCTATGGTTTTGTACGTAATAAAAATGCGCAATTGGTGAAGTCGATCACTAATGATATTTATATCCCTCGTGATGTGGATGTGGTCATAGAAGGTTTCGTGGATCCTGAAGTGATGGAGATTGAAGGACCTTTTGGTGACCATACAGGTTATTATACACTGAAAGAGCCTTTCCCTGTGATGGATGTAGAGACTATCACGATGAAAAAACATCCGGTATTTCAGGCAACAGTGGTAGGAAAACCGCCGTTGGAAGATAAGTATATGGGATGGGCTACTGAACGCATTTTTTTACCGATGCTTAAACCTATGGCACCGGATCTTATAGATTATAACATGCCTGAAAACGGCGTGTTTCACAACCTCATACTGGCAAAGATAAAAACACTTTATAAAGGGCATGCACAACAAATCATGCATGCTTTCTGGGGTGTGGGCCAGATGAGTTTTGTAAAACATGCTATTTTTGTAGGAGAAGATGCACCTGAACTTGAAGAGAGTAAAGCACTGGCAGTACATATACTCAATCGACTCGATAAGTGTAAAGTACTCATTACACAAGGTATCGTGGACCATCTTGACCATTCCTCCTCTGAACAGTTCGTCGGTGGTAAACTGGGTGTGGATGCAACAGGAGATGAAGTAGAAAACGGTGTAGAAACCTTACTTTCAGATGAAGTGCTACTTGAGAAGATACAAGAGATCAGCAGCAGTGTAGTAGGGCTGAAACAATACATGACAGAGACCAAAACACCGATCTGTGTGATCAGTGTGGATAAGCAAGAGTCTCAACTTGAGCTGATTCACAAACTCAAGGGATTTGAGAAGCATATCAAACTGCTTGTGATCGTGGACCATGCAAATAATGATCTGGATGATGCCTATATGCTCATCTGGCGTGTAGTGAACAATATAGACGCAGGTCGTGATATCATACTTAAACCATTCATAGCGATCGATGGAACGAATAAAAGTGAAGTAGACGGCTATGAAAGAGAATGGCCCGGAGATACTTTCTGTACAAAGGAGGTACTTGATAGGCTTCAGGAAAAAGGGCTTATTGATATAGATGAGGCGTTTATTAAAAAATTTGGATTGCTTCCTTTTTAATTTAATTTCCTTTTAAAGATATTGTGATAATATTTCCTTGTTAATAAAAATTATCAATAAGGAAAAACATGTTAGTAACAAAAAAAGCTCCAGACTTTACAGCAACAGCCGTACTTGCAGACGGTTCAATCGTAGACAACTTCAATCTTATGGAAAACCTAGGTGAAAAAGGTGCAGTACTTTTCTTCTACCCATTAGACTTTACTTTTGTATGTCCATCAGAGATCATTGCATTTTCTCACAGAGCTAAAGAGTTCAGAGAAAGAGGTATCAATGTAATCGGATGTTCTATAGATTCACAATTCTCACACTTCGCTTGGAGAGAAACTCCAGTAGCTGAAGGTGGTATCGGTAGAGTTGATATGCCACTAGTAGCAGACCTTAATAAGCAAATTGCTAGAGATTATGATGTACTTCTTGATGATGCAGTAGCACTTAGAGGTTCTTTCCTTATTGATGCTGATGGTACTGTTAGACATGCCGTCATCAATGACCTTCCACTTGGAAGAAACATCGATGAAATGATCAGAATGGTAGATACAATGCTCTTTACTAATGAGCATGGTGAAGTTTGTCCTGCTGGTTGGCAAAAAGGTGACGAAGGTATGAAAGCAGACACTGCAGGTGTTGCTGAATATCTTGCAAAACACGAAAACGACCTATAATCGTGTATATGTTCCCATCATTAAAGATGGGAATGTATATATCAGTGTATAGCGGTACATTGATATATGCATTGAAAGGAAAATTATGACAGATTATGCAATGCTACTTAAAAGCAGCGGATTAAAAGCTACATTTCAACGTATGAATATATTGGAAAAGATAGAAGCATATGGCCATATCTCTATTGATACTATCTATGCAGAAGTCATTAAAACACATCCATCTCTTTCACTTGCAACAGTTTATAAAAATATTATTTTAATGGTAGAGAAGGGTGTACTTGTAGAAGTGCCTATCACAGGTAAAAAGTCAAAATATGAACTTTTAAAGGAAGATCATATACATCTTGTCTGTACAGAATGCGGAGAGGTGGAAGACAAACCGCAACACACGGTTGCAGATGAACTCTTTACTTCTATCACAAAGCAAGAGAACTTTACCATAAGTAAACAACAGATCAATCTTTACGGCGTGTGCAGTCACTGTAGAGAAGCTGTTGCCTAAGGGGTTACAGGTTTGATAGACTCCAACCTGTCACAGCTTATTTAAATAATGCTGAACCGATCCTTACCAAATTTGACCCACATTTTATAGCCAATTCATAATCACCACTCATACCCATAGAGCAGACAGTCGCCCCCTCTTTTTTTAGTTTCTCATAGATACTGTATGTGCTTTCAAAACTTTGTTGTATCAGTTTTGTATCATCACTGTGTGCACCGATGGTCATCACGCCTTTGAGATTGATCTGAGGACAGGTCTCTTTGATCGTTTGGTAGATATCCACAGCTCTTTCAGGAGTTACACCGGATTTCGTTGTTTCATTGGCTGCATTGATCTGAAGTAGACAGTGCATTTTTGTCTCTTTTGCCAAGAGCTTTTTGTTCAGTTCTGTTGCCAATTCTATACTGTCAAGTGATTGCATAAGGGTAGGACGTAGATCTATGAGATTATTGATCTTGTTTTTTTGGAGCGAACCTATCATATGCCACTCAAGCGGAAGCTCCTCGAGAGCATGCATACGCTCTTTGAGCTGTTGTACCTGATTTTCACCAAAGGCCCTCTGTCCCAGTTCATAGAGTGTAGCAATATTCTCCAGTTCAGTGTATTTGGCCACGGTGACAAGTTTTACAATGTGGTGTTCACTTACTGCGATACGTGCTTGTTCTATGTTCCATATCACTTCATCCAGATTTGCTCTTAAATGCTCTTTATCCAGTATCATATTTCTTATCCTTTTCTAATGAATTGCCTGCACGGCTATGCTACCACTTAGACCGTTTTGGTTTTTATCCCCAAAGTCTATTGATATCATTATACAATCCTAACATCATAAGAGAGATGAGTATAGCCCAACCTACCAATGTGATGATATACATCACTTGCTCACTGGCAGTTCTACCCGTTAACATCTCGTAGAGGTTAAACATAATATGCCCACCGTCCAGTGCAGGTATAGGAAGCAGGTTCAGTACTCCAAGATTGACCGAAATGAGCGCGGTAAAGAAGAAAAGAGCCAGTATACCTGCATTACTCGCTTGGGCAGTGACATCCACGATAGTGATGATACCTCCGAGTTTATCTGTACCGACCACTCCGGTGATCAGTTTTTCTACACTCTCTACGATGAGCAAAGAAGCTTTTTTTGTTTCATCCCATGCATACACCAATCCATCTATCAATCCGAAGTAGACCGTCGTTTGTTGTCCCGATGGACTGATTCCGATGATACGTCTGGTGATCTTTTCTCCAAAGATGTTTTTGTCCTCTATGACCTTTGGTATGAGTTGCAGTGTAATGAGCTGTTCTTTACGTTCTACGATGAGGGTAATGTCACCTTTATCACCGTTAATGTTCTCCCCGATCTCTTCCCAGTACTGGATATTGTGAGCATTGACCTGAATGATCTTGTCATCCTTGGTTAACCCCGCCTTGAATGCAGGCGTATCTTTTCCTATTTCACCGACATATGGTAAGAGTTTTGGGACACCAATGTTCGCTATTGCAAAGTAAAGTAGAAAAGCCAGCAGGAAATTGGCAAAAGGTCCAGCCAATAATATGATGATACGCTGCCATGGTTTTTTTACATTGTACGAATCTTCATCATAAGAGACCGCAGTAGGATCAGTGTCATCCTGTCCTTTCATTTTGACATATCCGCCTAGAGGTATGGCTGAGAGACTCCACTCCGTTTTCCCTATCATCTTGGAGTAGAGTTTTTTACCAAAACCTATGCTAAAGACATCCACCTGTACACCAAAAAAACGTGCGGCTGTAAAGTGCCCAAGTTCATGAAAAAAGATCAGTACCGACAAGACCAAAAGTGCAATTATAATGCCCATAAAATTCCTCTGTTCAAATATTATGAATTATATCCAAGTGTTGTAAAAAGTTGATATAGATTAAAACTATAATGAAAAATTTTTGTTAAAATAAATGAGAAGGATAAAAAGATGAGCGAACAGAAAAATGTAGAAGAAAATATGATACCAAACGATGAAGATGAAGCCTTAGAAGTCAGGGAGGGAATGATAGTAGAAAAAGAGTCTGTAGAAGCACCTATTGAGCCTAGTCCCTTCTCGGGAAAAACAACAAAGTACAGTAAGGCAAAAAGTCTTATCAAGAAAGCAAAAAATATAGTGGATAATACATCCAAACGTATAGATGCTTGTAGACGTATGTATGAATCTAATCTGAAAGCATATGAGGAGGCTAGATCAGCACTGCAGCAAGGTGGTTTTGACGCGAGTGTGTCTTTGCTAAAGCAATTAAAGTATCAGGACCTATGTGAGGAAGAAGAAAAGCCCGTAGTTGTATTTAGTACTCAAGAAGAATGGAAGCCTTTTAGACTTAAAGATATTTCAAGTGGCAGGATCACAGGACTTTTTTATGCATTACTCGGAGGAATAACTACGGCTGTAGGAATGGTTTATATAGCCACTGAAAAGTTAGAGATGATACTTGATGTCAGGAAAGTACCTCCAGAAAATCAGATAGAAAGTGTCTTAGCATGGTTTAGTACTATTATCGGGGTGCAGGAAGATGTTGCCATTGGTACAGGTGTATTGGGATTGATAGTATTATTGCCCATGATTTTTATCTATAAAATACGGATGAGTTTGAAAGCTAGAAGCAATCTTCATTTGGCTGTCAAACAATTTGTTGAAGCAGAACTTTATGCTGTGCAAAAAGATGATTGTAAAGAGAAGATGGAGACGATAGATACACATGTACAAGATATCATAGGTACCTTGAAAGCCTATCAGATTCTTTTGAACGAACAAAAAGGAAAACTGCAACGTATTCTTTATTTTGAAGGGGAGAAAGAAAAAGGTGCAATGTATCATGAGAAGTCATTGGTAGAGATAGAGGATACAAAAGGGCTTATTGAATCTATAAGTGGTGTATTAAATGTTCCTATAGTGGTAGATGAAAAAATTACTGATGAAAGTATACTTGCTTTACAAAATGCAAAAGACAAACTATATACATTTATTAAAAGGTTTTAGTGATAGGTATGTACTGTTATTTGTGAGAAGATCATTTGGGATAAAGCCCGAACACTCTCCGAAGAGAGTGGTGTATTCAAACGGGTTTTTAGGAGATTACAATGTTGGATTAGAACTTGTAGTTTACGTACAGTTCAAATTGATTTACATCAGTTGAATCGGCAACTAAAGTTGGGTCATAATTTCCTTCTGTATTAGTGTAGACAATACCTGCATCAATCGCATCTGTGAAATCATAACCAAGAATAAGGTCAAATTCACTTCCATTGTCATAGTCTGCATACGAAACTTCTGCAGCGATATCCATGATCGTTGTTGCAGCAGCCACTTTAAATGCATCTAAATCTTCACCTGCCCATTGGTCAGCAACAGTAAGGTTCCATTGGTTAGTATAAAGACCGTTCCATCCAACATATCCTGTACCGTTATCAGTTAAGCGGTTGTATGCTGCGCTCAAGTCAAACCCTGCTACTGAAGTAGATGCCATAATACCAAATGCTGTTGCATCTTCAACTCCAGCAGTATCATAGCTTGTATCTACGTATTGACCTTCAACTTTGAATGAACCAAAGTCATAACCAAGATCTACATATACTTGTGAATACTGACCTGCTTCTATATCATAGTACCAAACGCTACCGCTGATCGTTTTGTCATCATAGGCTGCACCAATTGTCCAGTTGTCGCCATCAAGAGAATCACCAAATTCACCACTATTGTTAGCTCTGTGTTTAGTTACATATGATCCAACGAGAGTTACATTTTCAATAGAACTGTTCATTACAGTATATGCTTCAAATGCACCCGGTGCAAGTAACCAATCATATCCTTGTAGCATTGGTGTCCCTAGTAATTGGCGACCTGCTACCAATGTAGTATCTTCATAGGTTGCTGTTAAGTTAGCGATTTGGAAGAAAGCACCTCTTTTATCACCACTTTCGAAGTATCCATATGTATCTTCGTTCATTGTGTTAATGTATCCAACAGCTGAGAAGTTTGCTGTCAACCAATCAGTAAATGAGTGAGATACATCCAGTGTCGCACCAAAAGCTAATTGTGCATGGTCTCCGAACATATCCTCATCATAAACACCAATGTCCTCACTATCATCAGTAATATAGTATCCTGTTAATTTACCAGCAACAGTTGTAGCTGATGCAGCTTTAACGACTGGTGCCTCAACAACCGGTTCTACTGGAGCAATGTCTCCACCTGCAACTGCCGAACTAACAGCTAAGGCTGCTACTAAACTTAATTTTGTCCATTTCATGTTTTTTCCTTGTTTTTTAATTTGGATAAGTAAGTGTAACATGGACGTTAACAGAAAATAAACGGGAATGTGATTAATTTTTAATCAATTTAATGGGTAGAAGTATGTTTGAAGAAGTCTCTGACATATTCATAGCCAGAGTAGAGGGTAAGAATAACGGCTATCCACAGAAGCAAGGTAGCACCTGGCCACTGCATCAGTAAGAAACCTATAGCGACCATCTGTGCGACGGTTTTGACTTTTCCCATCCATGATGCAGCGATGTCAAGACCCTGGCTGACGGCTGATACCCTAAGTCCTGTAATGAAGAGTTCTCGTGTGAGTATAAGAAAGATGGCCCATGGAGAAGCAGTGCCAAGCATCATGAGTCCTAAAAAGCCTGCCAGAGTCAGCATCTTGTCTGCCAAAGGGTCAAGTATCTTACCCATAGTGGTGATCTGGTTGAAAGTACGTGCAATATAACCATCAAAAAAGTCTGTAGCAGAGGCTACCACGAAAATAAAGGCTGCAAAGTAGTTGAGCCAAGAAGGGTGTATACCTTGAAAGAGTGATGCATCCTGGTTGACCAGAAAAAGGAACATCACTGGAGCAAGAAGAAGACGGATAAATGCTAAGATATTTGGAATGTTAAAAATTTGTGAACTTGGCATTATCTCTTCTTTTATAAAGATTTATCTAAAAGTCGTTCCACCATCGACTACAAGTGTTTGGCCTGTGATCCATGATGCTTCATCCGTACAAAGAAAATAGACAGAACCGGCAAGGTCTTCAGGGCTTCCCATTCTGTTTACGGCTGATCGTTTAATGGTTTCGGCTTTGACCTCTTCATAGTTTGTAAATGCTTTTAGTGCATCTGTATCGATAGGTCCACCGGATACAGCATTGACTCTGATCCCCATTTCTCCCAGTTCAACAGCAGCATAACGGCTCATAGCTTCGACCGCTGCTTTGTTGGTACCATGACCTGCATAGTTTTCGATGTAGATAAGGTTACCGGTTGAACTCAATGTTACGATGGCACCGCCACCTACTTTTTCCATACGTACTGCAGCTTCTTGTGAACCGCGTACAAATGCACCTACGGTTGCAGTATAGATGTTCGTTAATCCTTTACTAGGTCTGAGTTTCATGAATTTACCATAACCACCTACGACCGGACGGCCGTAGATCATAGCATTAGAGACAAAGAAATCCACTCTGTCAAAGTCTTTATCGATCGCTTCAAACAGCGGTTTGAATTCATCAAGTTCCAATATGTTCAGTGGGTATGCTCTTGCCTTCACACCATATTTACTCTCTAGGTCTGCAGCGATCTCATCGGCAGCTTCTTTGTTAGAGTTATATGTAAATGCGATATTTACACCATTTTGAGCAAATTTTTCAGCTACGGCTTTACCGATACCCTTGGTTGCTCCTGTGATGACAAGTGTTTTACCTTTCATTTCTGACATATTATGCTCCTACTATATTGTATTTTTTCATGACTTCTTCGATCTTTTTCATATTTTTACTGCTTGGAGGTACAAGAGGTAATCTATATTCGAGTGTATCGATGAGTCCTGCGATATACATCGCGGCTTTGATCGGAATAGGATTGCTTTCACAGAAAAGCACTTTGTTGATCTCAAAAAGTTTATCATTAATGGTTTTAGATTTTACAAAGTCACCCTTTAGGGCTGCATGAGCAAGCTCTGCTTTCATATCTGGTAAAAGGTTCGAAGTGACAGAAGTGATCCCCTTTCCTCCACTGGCTAAAATAGGAAAATCGATAACATCATCACCAGAGAATACATAGAGGTCAGGTACTTTTGCCAAAAGTTCTACTGTTCTTTCTATAGACCCTGTTGCTTCTTTGATACCCATAATGTTCTCTACATCATCATAGAGTCTTTTCACTGTATCGGGTAAGATATCTACACCTGTACGTCCAGGTACATTATAGAGCATAAAAGGTACTTTGACTGCTGAAGCGATCGCTTTATAGTGTTGGTAAAGTCCTTCCTGACTTGGTTTATTGTAATAAGGACTCACAGAGAAGATTGCATCTACACCACATGCTTCAGCATGTTTGGCGATGTCAATGGCTTCATGCGTCGCATTGCTTCCTGCTCCAGCAAGGACTTTTGTCTCTGTGCCTTTACAGACTTCAACAGCTATCTCAATACATCTTTTGTGTTCATCATGACTTAGCGTCGCACTCTCACCTGTCGTTCCTACAGGACATACCGCATCGATCCCATGGGCTATTTGTCTTGTGATCAGTGTTGCATAGGTTGCTTCATCCAATGTACCATTTTTAAATGGAGTGATCAGTGCAGTGGTCGCACCTGTAATATAGTTACTCATCTCTACTATCCTAGTTTTTTTTCAAGATCACAGTTGTTGAAAAATTGTGATCAAAATACTTTTTAGCGGCATCGCTAATATCTTTGAGCGTAATTTTATCTAATTTCTCTTCATATTCAAGTAAAGGCTGGATATTTCCCTTGACATAGTAATCTCCATAGAGCCCTGCAACGGAACTTGAACTCTCTAAAGAGTAGATAAATTCTGCTTTTGTGTTGATCTTGACCTTATCAAGTTCGGCTTGCGTGACATCACCGTTTTTGATCTTTTCAAGTTCAACGAGGATCTCTTTTTCCAAAGTATCCAAAGATGCTTGAGGTGAACACATCGCCATGATGAGAAAAACACCAGGGTCTGCAAGTTCCATATTGTAGCCATACACCTGGTTTGCCAGTTGCTTTTCATTCACCAGTGTTTTTTCGAAACGTGAACTTTTCCCGGCACTGAGTATATGGCTGATCGCAGAAAGTACTACCTGGTCATCATCTTCATAGTTGGGAATGGAATAGGTGATCGCAAGGGTATCGACCTGATTACTTTCTTTATGAAGTACAGCTCTCTTTGCACCATCTATTTTAGGTTCAACAGCAGTGACCTTTGGGATCTCATGTTTATTTTGTATGTGTCCAAAATATTTTTCTGATTCTTTAAAGACCTCTTCAGGTGTGATGTCTCCCGCCACGACCAAAATGGCATTACTTGGTTGATAATAACGTTGATAGAAGTCTCTTATATCTTCTATCTTCCATGAGAGAATGTCTTCCATAAAACCGATCGGGAGCCAATGGTAAGGGTGGTAGGTAAAGTGTGTATTGAAGACCCTGAAGTAAAGATAGCCCATAGGGTTGTTATCGGTTCTAAGACGTCTCTCTTCAGCAACGACATCACGCTCTTTTTGGAACTCTTCATCTGTGAGTTTTAGGTTATGCATCAGCTCAGAGAAGAGGTCAAGACTGAGTGCCAGGTTCTTGCTGGCTGTTTTAATATAATAGTGTGTTTTGTCAAAACCGGTGGCAGCGTTATTTACACCGCCGCGACTTTTGACGATCGTGTCAAATTCGCCCTCTTTGAGTTTATCTGTAGATTTGAAAGAGAGATGCTCAAGCATATGGGCCATACCGCTTTTACCCATGACTTCATTTCTGCTTCCTACTTTGTAGTAGATATCTGTAGTGATTACACCCGAATCGTTATCCATAGGGATGACAACGATCTGCATGCCGTTATCCAATGTTTTTGTAAAATGTTCTGGCAATGAATTGGCCATTGATACTCCTGTTGTGATCATACATCCGATGATAAATGTATATGTAAAGTGCTTGAGGCTTTTTAGGCTCATTTGTAATCTGCTCCGATGGCTTCGCTGATATGTTTATAACCATCTTTTTGTAAGAGTTTAATTAAACCTTCATTGATCTCTTTGATCAGTGCCGGACCCCTGTAGACAAGCATACTGTAAACCTGTACCAAAGAGGCACCGGCTTTGATACGTCTGTAGGCTTCTTCTGCAGAGTCTATACCCCCTACAGAGATAAGTAGGGTCTTACCATACAGCTCTTTACCTATGGCTTTGAAGAGCTGGTATGATTTTTCTGTCAGCAGTGCCCCTGAGATACCGCCGAAGTCTTTGGCATGCGGTGTCAAAGAGTAATCGATCGTTGTATTGGTAGCAATGATACCTGCAGCACCTGCTTCTACAGCTGTTTTACAAAGAGCAATGGCATCTTCGGGTTCCATATCCGGTGCGATTTTAAGCAGCACAGGCTGCGTGGTGATCTCTTTTGCCATTTTAAAGATAGCCTTGATAAATGCCTCATTTTGCAGGTCTCTCAGACCCGGTGTGTTTGGAGATGAAATGTTGATCACAATGTAGTCACCATAATTTTTAAATGCTTTAAAGAGTGTTTCATAGTCATTGAGTGCTTCATCTTCGGGAGTCAGTTTGTTTTTCCCAATGTTGATGCCCATAGGGTAGTCAAAGAAGTAGAGTTCTTTAAGACGTTGCAACATATAGTGGCTGCCTTTGTTGTTAAATCCCATAGCATTTTGTATGGAGTTGTCTTCAAGAAGTCTAAAGAGTCTCGGTTTTGCATTACCATCTTGCGGTTTAGGTGTCACGGTACCTATCTCTGTAAATCCAAACCCCATGGTCGGCATGGCGGTAATGTACTGACCGTTTTTGTCAAATCCTGCCCCCAGTCCTACAGGATTTTGAAAGGTACGTCCAAAGATATCCTGTTGGAGGATAGGATGTGTAACAAAGTTCTTGTTTTTCACATAACGCAGTAGTACAGGACAGTGAGCAATAGCTCTAAGTCCAAGTCCGGCAACAGTGTGTGCTGTCTCAGGATCAAGTTTAAAAAGGATTTTTTTGAGATTTTGGTAAGAAAAAAGTGACAAAGAAGACTCCATAGTTATAGTGTGCTTATTATAGCAAAATAATCAAAAAAAGTAATGTAAAGAGAGGCTTACACCCTGCATAGTATCGAGTGGATCGAGAGCTGATACTTTATAGTAATGATAGGAAAGATCTACATCCATCGTTGCCGTGGCATAGATCAGGAATCCGAAATTGCCTCCATAGTAAATCCCGTCATCGTCCGAAGAAGTGTCCTTCTCATAGTGAAGATATCCGACAGTGGCACCCAAATAAGGTCTTACTTTTGGTGTGCCAAAGAGTTCATCAAGGAGTATTTTATCTATTTCTATTGCAAAGGTTTGAAGATCATTATTACCAGAGAGTGTAAATACGGTACGCCAATCCAGGGATTGCTTACCATAGCGAAATCCCAGAAGCGTTTCATGCTGGCTGGATGTCTGGTCTAGAGATTTCATATCTATGGAGTGTGTGGCCAGGGTTGCCCCTATGAAAGGAAATTGTTCACTCTCCTGCTGTGCAAAAAGCAACGTACATAAAAAAGTAAAGAGGAGGGTGAATCGTAACATATTATAAACTCCCTGATAATTTTTGATAGGTTGGACACTCTTGTAACAAGGTTTGATGTGAACCCCTGCAGATGATCTCTCCTTTTTGGAAGACCAGGATGGTATCGGCATCTTCTATGGTGCTTAATCTGTGTGCGACAGTGAAAGTGATCATTTCTGGTTTGAGCTCATGCAATGCTTGTTGTATCAGGGCTTCACTTTTGTTATCTAGTGCAGAGGTCGCTTCATCCAGTATGAGAATATCCGGGTTCTTATAGAGTGCACGAGCCAGAGCGATACGCTGTCTTTGCCCTCCGGAGAGGTTGTCACCACTTTCAGATAAAAGTGTGTGTATCCCGTCATCCAACAGATCGATGAACTCCATAGCATGTGCTTTCTTCAATGCTTTGATCACACGTGCTTCATCTATTGCTTCACCGTAAGCCACATTGGCTGCGATAGAGTCGTTAAAGATGTAGATACGTTGTGTCACGTAGGCTATCTTTTTATGTAACGAAGTGAGTGTAAAATCCTTGTTCTCTTTACCGTTGATAAAGATCTTTCCTGAAGTAGGGTCATAGAAACGTACTAGTAGATTGACCAATGAACTTTTACCGGCTCCACTGTCACCTACCAATGCAATGGATTCACCTTTTTGGGCTTTAAGTGTGATATGTTTTAATGCCGGAATATCATCGTATTGGAGTGAAACATTTTCTAATGTGATCGTGTCAATAGACTCTAAAAGTTCGTTCTCACCCGATATGATCTCAGGTTTGGTATCAAGCAGTTCCTGCATACGTCTATTGGCAGTGATGGCATCTTGTGCTTTGTTGTAAAGAGAGGATAGGCGTTTTACAGGATCATAAAGCATGAAGAGGGCGGTCGCAAAAGCAAAAAAGGAACCTACGGTCATATGCCCATCTATCACCTCTTTCCCTCCAATATAAATGACAATACCTATAGCCACGGATCCCAGTGTTTCCATTAGTGGCGATGTCAAGGCATTGGTCTTCACTTGTTTCATAAGAAATCTAAAGACACTTTGATTGTCTTTTTTGAAACGTTGCTCTTCATAGATTTGACTTGAGTTGGACTTGATCACTTCAATGTTGGAGAAGATTTCATTCAGTCTTGTTGTCATATCAGCGGTACTCTCTTGAGAGAGTTTGGAGTATTTACGCATTTTTTTAGCAAGTCTAGAGAGGGGGAATACTGCCAGTGGCATGATCACCAAAAAATAAAAGGCAAGTTTGGGGTTTTGATAAATGACATACCCTGTTAATGCAAGAATGGTCAAGGTTTCTCTAATTAGATCAGGAATGATATTGGCAACCACCATTTGAATACGTGCGATATCATTGGTTACACGTGAGAGTATCTCTCCGGAATGTGTCTTTCTGAAAAACTCCATATCCAGGTAGGTGAGATGGGAAACAAGCTGGTCACGCAGTTTTCGTACAACATCCTGGCCGATGTAAGAGGTATAGTAGGTTTGTATATATCTTCCTAATCCTTTGAGTGCAAAGACACCTACGAGGAAAAAAGGCATCAGAAAAAGCATCTCTTTGTCTTTATTGATGAAGACATCATCCAGTACGGGCTTGATGAGTTGTGCTGTTCCCGCCGTACCGACCGCAACAGCGATCATCCCCAGGATGGCAAAGAAAAATTGTCTTTTGTAACCTGTAAGATAGGGGAGATACTGTCTGAGAAGGTCTTTCATTACGCTTTTTCCCAAAGTGTGCCATCAGGAGTATCCATGATAGATATACCAAGTGCTGTCAGTTCATCTCGAATGGCATCTGAGCGTTCAAAATTTTTCTCTTTTTTTGCTTCACTGCGCTCAGAGAGTAGTGTTTCTATCTGTGTTTTAAGGGCTGCATCCACGCCAATTTGGAAATAAGAGAAAGGCTCTTTTCCTCCGAAACCAAGCAGTGTATCAATGAATTCGATATTTGCTAGAGTTTCTTTTTTAAGGGCTTTGTCTTTTGGGTTGTTATCCAGGGCATCATTCGTTGCAGCTACCATTTCATCTATGACCGCAAGGGCTATGGAGATGTTGAGGTCATCGCTCATCGCATCAAGCAGTGCTTTTTTGAAAGTTTTATTGACTGCAGAAGCTTTCCCCGGACTAACACGTTTTTTCAGTCTGTAGAGCTTGTCGAGTCTTTTTTTAGCGGTCAGTAGATCTTCTTCGTTAAAATTAAAATCATTCCTGTAGTGTACCGAGTTGAGGTAGTAACGAAGGATCTCTCCATCATAGACCTTGAGAGCATCTTTGAGAAAGAAGCTGTTTCCCAGAGATTTACTCATCTTTTCACCGTTTATTTGAACAAAACCGTTATGCATCCAGTACTTTGCCAGTTCATGTCCTGTGGCACAGCGGCTCTGTGCTGCTTCGTTTTCATGGTGAGGGAAGAGCAGGTCGGCACCGCCTGCATGGATGTCTATACTGTAATCCTGTGTGCCATGGTCATGCGAAAAGTGCTTTTCTATCATCGCAGAACACTCTATGTGCCATCCCGGACGTCCTGAAGAGAAAGGTGTGTCAAAACAGATATCTTCATTTCCTTTACACGCTTTCCAGAGTGCGAAGTCCTTGGGATTTCTTTTTTCCGAAGTGTGCGCCACGCGGCTCTGGTTGTCCTCATCTTCACCTACCTGGTGTGATATCTCTCCATAATGTGGATCCTTACTTGTATCAAAGTAGACATCACCTGTGGAGATGACATAGGCGATATCTTTATCGATCAGTGTCTGTATCATGGCTTCTATCGCATGCAGGGATTCTGTGGCCTTTGGCTCGATATCGGGACGCTGTATACCAAGTGCTGCCATCTCTTCAAGGTAGCGGTCGATGTAAAATGAGGTGAGCGCTTCCATGCTTTTACCCGTTTCTTCCACTTTTTTGATGATCTTGTCATCAATGTCGGTAAAGTTCTTCCCCAGTGTGACTTTGTATCCAAGGGCTTTGAGCGTACGGGAAAGGAGGTCAAAAGAGAGGCTGCTGCGTGCATGGCCCAAATGTGCATCATCATAGACAGTAGGCCCGCAAACATAAATGCTTGCTTCCCCTTTACGGATGGGTTCAAAAGGAAGTTTTGTTTTTTGTACGCTGTCATAGATGTGCATAGTAATTGCTGGACCTTTAATAGATGTAGTGCTGTGATTATAGCTAAAAGTTGATTAGAAGAGATTACGTACAGGTTTTGTCTGAAGCTTTATGAAACACATAGACGAAAAAAAGAATGAATTTATACAAGATTTTAGTTTGAAGAAAATGATTAACACAAAATTAACACAACCATCATAGAGTTTTATTATTCAATTTAAAAGGGAAGACATGAAAATAAAATATTCGATGATAGTAGCTTTAGCGATTGCTTCAAGTATACATGCAGCAGAAGATCTAGAAATGATCACTGTTGAATCATCAACGATAGCTGACAGATTTGAGTCAAAGAAAACAGAAGTTTCAAATATTTCAGAAATAAGTGGGGAAGAAGTGGATGCAGAACATGCTGTAAATATTCAACAAGTTCTACAATCTATTCCCGGTATCACTACTGAGGTTACTACAGGAGACTCTTTAAAGATTCATTTAAGAGGTGTAGAAAACCAAATGTATATGGGGGAAAAACCCGGAGTTGCAGTTGTCATTGATGGTGTACCTGTATTTGAAAGAACTGGGAGAGTAAATATTGACCTTGACAATATAGAAAGTATTAAGGTGCTCAAAGGTGGGGCTTCATATTTGTTCGGTGATGATGCATTATCTGGTGCCGTGATTATTACAACAAAAAGAGGTGCAAAATATAATAATAATTTTGCATCTGTTGAAAAAGGAAGTTTTGGGTTTCAAAAGTTATTGGCAAGAACTGGATATTCAAACGATGATTTAAGTTTTCATATTCAAGCCAGTGAAAGAAAAGCTGATGGATATCATGAGGATTCTGATTATAAGAGTAGGTATCTTAACGGTAAGTTTGAATATTATTTGGATGATACATCAGATATCACATTCGGTGCAGAACTATCTGATAGACAAAAAGATTCTCATGGTACTGTCGGAGGTGAAACAGAAGCAAGGACAAACCCAAAATCCATATATACTGGAGTTCAGGAAAGTAGAGACTATACAAGACAATATGATGTGCAGCTTTCAAAGTTCTTTGCAACCTATTCTAAAGATTTTGAGGATAATTCAAATTTTATGCTAAATGGGTATATCTATACAGACGATACTAAGTATATATCATCTCCTCAAACGAAAGATGACAACAATACAGCACAAGACTATTATGATGATAATGACTATGTTTATAACAATGATTATTCACAGATACAAAGAGGTATCAAAAGTGAATATAGAACATCAACTGAATCATATGCAACACTTTTAGGCTTGGATCTAAGAGCAAATGAATATAAAAATAAATCAACATACAGAGCGGCTCAGGCACTTGTAACATATGGACCATTTGGTGGTGTTGATCAAGGATATTTTCAACCTGGTGACTTTAAAAGTGATGACAGTACAGATGAAAATGTTTATGCAATATATGGTGAGTATAAGCGAGCTGTCAGTGAGAATTTCAGTGTGACTACGAATCTTAGGTATGATTGGATCAAATTGGATTATCATGATTATAAAGATAATAATTTTAAAGAAGATTTTAAAGTTTGGTCATACAGAATCGGAGCAAATTATCAACTAGATAAAGATTCTACCATCTATACCAATTTTTCTACAGGATTCAGAGCCCCAACTGTAGAACAACTCTATGCAGGAGACGTAAGTGCATGGGGTAGTACGATCAACAACCCTGATTTGGATCCAGAACAATCATTTAATTATGAGATAGGTTATAGAACTAGTCGAAACGGCATAAACTATGATATTTCCATTTTCCAACTTGATAGAAAAGATTTTATTATGAAAACCTCAGGTAATTATGGAGATACAGATACTGATGATATGTGGGATAATATCGGTGGTGCAAGACATAGAGGTTTAGAACTTGCAGTAAACGGTAATCTCAGAAAAGATCTCTATTTTAATTTGGCCTATACCTATTTAGATGCTACCTATACTGATTACGATAATTATGGTATGACACTTGGAGCAGATACATGGAATGCTCCAGCACCTGTTTATTATTATGACGTCACTGGAAACACTATTCCAAGAACTTCTAAACATCAATTGAATGTAATAACCAACTATCAAGCGACAGATGACTTAAAACTTACGGCAGAAGTGAATGCAAGATCCCATTACTATGCCGATGATTTAAACGCACTTGAGATTGAGGGACATGCGACCCTAAATTTAGGTGTTGACTATAAAGCCACCATAAACAAGTATGATCTGAATATGTTTGTAAGAGTAGATAATGTGTTCGATAAACAGTATTACAATTCAGCAAGATCAAGTAGTGACAGAAACGAAGATGGTGTATTTGATCATGAAGATCTATCAATTACAGTAAACCCAGGAAGGGTTATTAATGCTGGTTTAAGTATGAAGTTTTAAAGGAGAAGAGATAGATGGTAGAGTTCAAAGAAAATAGAGATAGAAATGATATATACGGCATGCCCGTATTAGGATTCTTGTTTAAAAATCAAGCATTCTTGATGGTGTTGAAGCTAGCAGTTCTTGCACTCTTTATCTATGGTGTCTATATGGGTTTTGCTGATCCTGGTAAGGAAAACATCTTTACTAGGCATCTCTTTTGGGGACTCTTCTGGTCCCTTTTTATAGTGGTGACGCTTACCACCTTTGGTAGAATTTTTTGTGGTATCTGTCCTCATGGATTCTTAGGGAAATATATCACGAAGTTCGGTCTTAAAAAAGATATGCCAAATTTTTTGAAAAATAGATTTATTGGTATTTTCATTCTCTTTTTTGGATGGTGGGGTGTCTATTATCTCGCACCTGGATTTTGGAAAGTACCACTTGCTACAGCTTGGCTTTTCACTGGTATTACATTGGTTGCTTTTGTGATGTATTATCTCTATAAAGATATGAGCTATTGTAAATATATCTGTCCCATCGGTACTTTGACAAAAGCCTATGCAAAAGTATCATTTACGGAGTTGGGTACGTATAAAGAGGATTGCAGCAGCTGTAAAACTTTGGATTGTGCAGTGGCTTGTCCTTACAACTTAAACCCATTCTCATTTGACAATAAAAATTCTATGGATGACTGTACACTTTGTATGGATTGTAGTAGTGCCTGTGATGCTGTGGCATTCAGGTTCATTAAACCTTCAAGAACATTGTTTGAAAAATTTAAATTCAACAAGGCAGAAGTATGGTCATTGATACTTATTACCGCTGCTATTTCACTTACGATGAGTTTTCACCATGGACTTAATCGTTCAGCTATTGCAGATGAATTTATCTGGTCAAAAACTGCAGTATTTTCTCAACAGTATATAGATTTTGGTACATTGGATGCCATCGGTCTATTTGCATTTATCTATGCGACCATATTGTCAATCAGTGTCGTATATATCGGTATGTTTGTTGCATCCAAGGTTTTGAAAGCATCTTTTGAAAAGACGTTCTATACTTTAGGTTATGCATTTGCTCCACTGTTCATTATTGGCGGATTGGCACACTTGATACATAGTTTTTTTACACATAATTATGCAGAGATAGCCAATGGTTTCATTTATGGATTTGGTTTGGAAGCCGGTCCGGTTGAAAACCTGGCTTCAAGAAGAGATGCCTGGTTACATATCTTTGATGTGATTCCTTATATCGCTGTACTATGGGGTTATCTGATCCTTGCAAAAAGAATGAAGTCTTTTAAAGCAACAAAGATGAAGAAGATCATAGCGTTTGTGTTTGCTTCTTCTCTTATCACGCTCTATCTGTCAACAAATCTATATAGTGCTTATGTGTTTAAAACATATGGTGCGGCAAAAAGTAGTCATCATGGAAGTCATGGGAATCATGGTGCAACAACACCTGCAAAATCAAAAACACCTGTAATGAAGTGTCAATCTGGTAAATGTGGCGCATCTATGAAGTAATGCCATTAGTATGATGTCCGTTGGACATCATACCTAAGGTGTTCACAAAAACTTTTATTATTCTACTCATTCAGAGCAAATCATCCTGTCAAAGTATGCAAAAAGAGTATTATAATTCTCGTATCATATCAAGTAGTAAAAGATTGACTTCATATAATAGGATAGAGAATAGTAGCACAGCTAAAAGCCAATAAAGAGACCTTTTTGATCTAACGATCTTCCAAAACCTCTCTGTCCCAACCTCTCTGACTGTAAATATAAAAAGTACCCATCCTCCTATACTTCCGGCCAATGCTAGTCCTGAAGCTCCAAGAGGATACATGAGGATCAGTGAAAATGTTACAGAAGTGATCAGAGAGTAGACAGCAATTTTGGCTGCCTTACGGTGTCTATGTGATGCATATAGAAAGAGAGAAAAAAGTTTTGCCAGTCCGAAAGGAAGCAGACCTACCATGTACATTTGAAGTACATTGACCGTTTCGAGTGTTTGTACATTGGTAAATTTCCCTCTCTCAAAAAGCAGCCATACTATGGGTTCTGCAAGCAGTATACCACCGACCATCGCTCCACCCAATAAAAATGCAAGTAACCAAAAGGCCTGGTTGAGGTTTTTATATGCTTCTGTTTCATTGTTATTTTTAAGTGCTTTAGAGACAGAAGGAAAAAGTACCGTTGCTGTGGCGATGGCAATGATGGCAAGCGGAAGCTGGAAGACACGGTTGGCATAAAAGAGGTAGGAGACAGAGCCAGTCATGAGGAATGTTGCCAAAAGTGTATCTATGAAAGCAGAGATCTGGGGTGTGGAGTTCCCTAGAATACCAGGTAAAAAGAGAGATTGAAAATGCTTTTTCTCATCATCAACATCTTTGTTTTTTCTGTATTTCCACCCACCTATAAGGATTTTATGCAAGCTAAGCTTATGGAGTGTGACAAGGTGCGCCAGTATCTGAAGTCCTCCGCCGATGAGTACGGCAAAACTGAGTGCATACGCAACTGTTTTTGGATCTTCTTTCATATAGATGTAGAGTGCTGAAATCATCGAGATATTGAGCAGGGCTGTTGACATGGCTGTGGTGGCAAAATGGTCTTTGTATTGGAGCATAGTGGCTAAAAATGTAACGATGAAGATGAGGTCTAAATACCAAAAATTGATGGCGGTCAAAGGTGCGGTTTTTGCTATCAGTTCTTTCTCCCATCCCAATGCCAAGAGTTTAGTGATAGGTTCGGGAAAGAACGTAATGAGTAGAGAAAAGGCCATTAAAAAGAGTAGAAAGCGTAAAAATATAGCAGTGGCAAAGACCCCTTTGTGCCTGCTCGCTACAAAAGAGGGCATAAACGCTTGTGTGAATGCCCCTTCAGCAAAGATACGGCGAAAAAGGTTGGGAAGTTTAAAGGCGACAAAAAACATATCACTCCACATGGAAGCACCGAGAGCTGAAGCCATCAGAACATCACGTCCTAGTCCAGTGATACGTGAAACCAGGATACCGAAGCTGTTGGTGAAGATGGATTTAAGTTGCATAAGTCTCTTTAATATTAAGTTGCAGGTATTTTAGCGTAATGTAGATTTGAATAAAAATATGTATCAAAATACATTTGCAGTGAAACCTTATGTTTATGAAGACATGGAACACTAAGTATGCGAAGCTGGCTGCTTACATAAGCTCTTGAGATATAGGTCAATAAAAACATGTCAATTTGACATTTTTTCTCCCCTGCAATAAAACTCTTGATATACTTTGACAATTAAATCAAAAAGGGCAGATATGATAGTAGGCATAGAAGGTACCATAGAACGAAAAGATCCCACTTTTGTACACCTAAATGTAAACGGATTGATCTATGAAGTGTTGGTTTCTATCAACACTTCAAACAGTATACAAGAGAAGAAAGTCAAACTTTTTGTCACACAGGTCATACGAGAGGATGCCAATCTTCTTTTTGGCTTTATGGATACGAATGAAAAGAAAATGTTTGACACCGTACTGAAAATAAACGGTGTAGGACCCAAAGTAGGACTTGCGATCTGTTCTACCTTCACCCCTGAAACCTTTGCCAAAGTCGTAGCCTCTAAAGATGTCAGTATGCTCAAACGGGTGCCCGGTATAGGACCTAAGGCTGCAAGCCGCATCTTGGTCGAGCTGGCTGATTTCATTGTTGATGGAAATGAAGAGAGTGCCAACTCAGGTGCCATGGGTGAAGCAACGATGGCCCTTGAGAGTCTAGGATTTAAAAAAGATGCGATTCAAAAAGCACTTTTAGGAGCTACAGGGGATACAAGTACCCTGGTCAAAGAGGGATTGAAAAAGTTACAGAGATTATAAACATATCTTTATGATTTTTTAAAGATCAAATCTTTGATATTGTGACCTATTTCTTCTGCGACGACAGAACATTTGACGACAAAAAGATAATAGATGGGACGGTTGGCCACATGATAGAGACTTTCAAAGTTACCCATACCTTTTGCCAATACTATATCTGCACGATCAAAGATCTCTTTTGAAGCACTGTTGGCTTCTTCAAGATCAAAACCTGGTGTTTTTACACCTGTATCGACAATGTGGGCACAATCTTTGAGCAGTTGTCCCTCTTTAATCGTGACATCATTGATGATGGGAGTGCCTCTAACAAAGTAATGTACAGTAATGTCATAAATCTTTTTAATACTCTCTATCAGTAGCTTATCAAAAATATGTTCTCCGACATTATCGCCGATGAGCACCATCTCTTTGGCATGCTGTAACTCTTCCATGAATTCTAAAGTATGATCGATAGCAAATGTTCTATGTAAATGATATAGGATCATTTGGTTCAGATCAAACTGTTTCTGTGATCCAAAATCAATCACATTCCCTATGACAGCCATTTTAAGTACATCGGGAATCGTGTGTATGCGAGAGGTATCTATTTTTAATGCTTCTTTTGTAGCCTGTTCTTTTGCAAGGGCTACAGGATCTTTTTCTCCTGTGACATCAGAGATAGCCTGATATATATCCTTTGCGATCTGTGGAGGGGTACTTGACATAGTATGCTCGATTAAAACCTGTGCAGTTTTGTCGAACACTTCTTTACTGGTGGCATCATCAAGCTTCAAAAGTTTGGTCACTCTGAGAGCTTGATCAAACAAACAGGATAGGCAATCAGGTTTGATATTCATGTCACATCACCTTTAAGCAGTGTTAGAAATATGTATAAAAATGCTTACTATAGATCATCTAGTTGGAAAGAATATAAATGAATGCAAGGTAACTTAGAAATCCACCTAATAGCCAAGCTACAATATGTATAATTCTAACTTTACATTTTTCTTCATCTTTTTCAGTTAATTCATTGATGGTTCTATGAGCAGCTTCTAGCTCTTTTTCTAGTTCTTCAATTGTTTTCATATGTAGCCTTTGTTGTGTTATTAATTATAAGATTTCAAGCTTTAAGTATCTTCTTTTTATCACAAATATGTTTTGGTATATGGATGATATAAAACAGTAGAGCGCTTTAGCATAGGGTAAAGGATTGCTTATTAAAGTGTTAAATGCTGTCCGAAGATGCCCCATCCATATTTTGATACTGAAGTACAAAAATATGAATGAATATCAGTTAGTGAACCGTACCACAGAAGTTTGCATCACAGCCATTGACAGCACCGGAAAATTTGGAGTTGTCGATAAAGAATTTCAAAAGACGTTTTTTACGCTTCTGGAAAAGTGAATTTTTTAGATTGGCGAGTGCTTCTGGTTTCTCTTTATGTATTTTTTCAAGTTTACCAGGTGTCTCAAAATAGAAATCCCAATCATCTTCATCTATCTGTTTTGCCATATAAAATGGTGTACCATGACAGGAGGTACAGAGTTTTTGTACAGTTCGGAATGCCTTTGTATCATACTTTTCTGCAGCAAAAGAGAGAGATGCAATAGAAGCAATGAGAAGTGGTAGAACAATGATTTTTTTCATAAAAAGACCTTTTTTATGCGTATTGTAATATCTGTCTGTGTACTGTCTGTGTAGTCGTGAGTATATATATGGTACGAATAGGATATAATACGCTCCATGGATCATCATATTATCATTATAGGGGGAGGCGCAAGTGCACTGATGCTTGCATCTCTACTGCCTAAAAATACGGCTACTATCATAGAGTCTAACCCAAAGCCTGGTGCAAAGATACTCGTTTCCGGGGGAGGTAAATGTAATATTACCAATAGTCGTATGGGAACAGAGTATTTTCTTGGTGATACAAACTTTGTACAAGAACCCTTAAAAAAATTTAATGAAAAAGCACTTTTACGATGGCTTGAGAGACAAAATCTAAACCCTGTACTGAGAAAAGAGACACAGTACTTTTGTAAAGACTCAGCGAAAGAGTTGCTGGACATTTTTCTAAAAGAGAGTAAAAAACAGACACTCTGTACCTCTGAACAGGTTTTGGAAGTCACAAAGCGTGATGAGATCTTCTATGTCAAGACAAACAAAAGAACACATACCGCCAAAGCTGTAGTCGTCGCTTCGGGCGGATTGAGTTACCCTAAGATCGGTGCGAGCAGTATAGGGTACAAGATAGCAGAATCATTCGGACATACTGTTGTAAAAACAGCACCTGCTTTGGTAGGATTTACTGTACAAAAAGAGCAGTTCTTTTTTAAAGAACTGTCAGGCGTTTCGACAGATGTGAAGATACTCGTAGGAGATCATGTGTGTGAAGGTGCTTTACTTTTTGCACACAAGGGGGTGAGCGGTCCTGCTGTTCTGGATGCCTCTTTGTACTGGGAGAAAGGGAAGATCGAGATCGATTTTTTACCTCACTTTTCCTGGAAATATGTACAGGGAAGTAAAAAACAGATCTCTTCACTTTTGCCTATGCCAAAGCGTGTTACCAAGGCCTTTTTGCTACAATTCCAGCTCGAAGACAAACCTTTCCATCAATGTACAAAAGAAGAACAGGAAACACTTCAGACGTTGAGTCATTACAGTTTTGCGCCTGCAGGAACTTTTGGTTATGCAAAAGCGGAGGTTACGAAGGGCGGTGTGGAGACATCTGAAGTAGACAGTAGTACCATGATGAGTAAAAAAGAGGAGGGGCTTTACTTCATAGGTGAAGTCCTGGATGTAACAGGCAGACTTGGAGGGTACAATTTTCAGTGGGCATTTTCAAGTGCTTATAGTTGTGCCAAACATTTATCAAGAACATTTTCGTAAACGACAATGTTGTGAAGCAAGGAATCCATAAGAGAAGTTTTAGAGTGATAATAGGATTAACACAAATTTAACACGATTATTGCATATTATTTTTTGAATTTAAATGTTAGGGGATTTAGAATGAAAAAAATGTTGATGTTGATACTTTCGGGAGTATCAGCGCTTGTATTGAGTGGATGTGGTGTGGAAACACCTGATGCAGAGGGGTGGAAGCCTTCTCAAAAAGAAGAGTTTTTAACGATATTGGAAACCGATAAATATGCTTCCATATGTAATCAGCAAGCACTCTATGAGAAAGTGAAAGAGAGTGAAAACTCCAAACTCATGTCAAAGTTACTTGTATCGTATGCTAAGAATCTTGCCAATGGTTGTATAGACTTGGAAAGTTTCAATGCATCTCAGGAGAAAAGGGTAGAGCAGGAGATCGCAACCTACTATGAAACATATTTGCAGGAAGTCAAAGCATCGGACATCATGAGAAAGCTTAAAGCTGGACAGAGCATAGAAGAGATATTAAAACCTTATGTACCTGAGTATGCGCAATTTTTTGATCTTCAAAAAAGATATAAGCTTTTAGGGGGTGACAAAAACACTTCAAAAAAGACACTTCGTAAAATTCGTCTCAATATAGAAAGATTGAAACTGATGAAGCCAGGTCTTGGAGACAATTATGCTTTGGTCAATATCCCTGAATATACAGTTCGTGTGATCGATGCCAACGGTACAGCTGTGTCAATGGCGGTTGTAGTAGGTCAAAGAAAAATGCAAACACCTGTCTTTTCTGCAGATCTCTCTTATGTAACGCTTAATCCTCAGTGGGGTGTCCCAGACAGTATCGCCAGAAACGAAGTGATCCCAAAACTTTTAAAAGATCCAAACTATTTGGTAAACCACAATATGGTCATACGTAAATCTTATGATCTGAATACACCGGAAATAAGTCAGGATTCTGTAGATTGGGAAGCCTATCTGATCGAGGAAGAAGATAAAAAAGAGATGACCTATAAGTTTATAGAAGTCCCTTCAAAGAAAAACGGTTTGGGACGTGTCAAGTTCATCTTTCCGAACAAGCATTCTGTCTATATGCATGATACACAGGCAAAAAGCCTCTTTAAGCGTAAAGTACGTACCTACAGTCATGGATGTGTAAGACTCGAGAAACCTATAGCGATGTTGGAACATATCTCAAAAAATTATACCAACAAGAGTAATGAAGAGGTAAAAGAGTGGTATGACTCTTTGGAAACGCACCATATGGGACTTAGTAAGAAATTACCTGTACATACAGCTTATTTGACGACATATGTGGATGAATGTGGAGAGCTGTTGGTATTTAACGATATTTATGGTTTTGACAAGACACAAAGACTTAACTTCTAAAAATAAGATGATGAGAAGATATGGCTGATTTTAGCTGATATCCCATTTCATCTCTTTTCTCTTTTTTATACTTTACCTCTTTCAACGTAACATATTTTGACAGAGGAAGTACGACTGCTTGACAATACAAAACTTCCATCCCATATAAAAATAGAAGAAAACATAGATCATAGATGAACGGAATGAAGAACATTTTGATGGATTAAAATTTATCATACTTTATTTGTATTTTTTATTTTAATAATTTAAGTTTTTGTGATACAATCTAGAAATGGGCTAGAGGTGTGATGAGATATGACTCTAGATTCGTATCTTGATCATAGTAATACTGTATGCTGATCATTGACAATGGTGAGCTATATAATTCTAGGAGAAGTAGTAATGGAAAAAGTATATAAAGATAAACTGGAAGACATTGTAGCACTTCTGAATGATCCGGATGAAACTGTACTGATAAAAGAAGTGAAAGAGAAACTAGAAAACCTTCTGTCACTTGTGAATAATCCAGAAAAAACTGAAATAGAAAAACAAGAAAATAACAAGAAACTGGAAAAAGTTATAGAACTCGTGCATAATGCAATGGCCAATCCAGACATTGAGCTTGAATATTGTATACCTGAAGTAGCAACAACATCAGAGACGTGTGATGTTTCTGGAGATCCTTATATAGAGATGAAATATGCGGCTGGTGGGACACATGTAATGAAACAAAAACTACCTCTTAAACAGCACTATTTAAATAAGACACCAGAAGATATATCAAATCTTGTTACTTTCTATATCGAGCAGTTTATTGAAGAGATTGATTCTGTTGAGAACGGTGCACAGTAGAAAGTGCGCTACAGAGTACAGACTATAGGTATCTATAGTCTATCTCTTTAATAAGTACAGGTTTAATAATAAGACTTCTAAAGATACTCCCCCCCGCTTTAGATTAAAATCATTCAATTCAAAATGTATAATGAAACATGGTATTTCAAAGAGATACACTATAAAGAACTGACACTTATCTATCCTTTTCAGTATGAAAATATTAAGGTGCATTTAACATGAATAAAATTAGAATCTACAAAATATCAAAATTCATACTAAAGAGGATTATTATGCGTATTTCAAAACTTTTCTTGTCTGTTATCTTAAGCATCTTACTGCTGACTCAAACATCATGGGCACAGATGGCTTCCACAGAAGCACTTTTTGAGCACCCGGTAACACTGTCTCCAAAAGAGAAGGTCATGCAGTTTACTGCACGTAACGATGTAGCCAAAATATTGGAACAGATGGATGTTGATCCGAAAATGATCCAAAAGAGAGTTGCATCAATGACGGATGAAGAGGCATCACAGATCGCTCATAAGATCGACACAATGCCGGCTGGAAGCAGTGCAGTGGGTTCATTGATCGGTGCAGTGGTTTTTGTTTTTGTGCTTTTGGTGATCACGGATATTCTAGGGTTTACAAAAGTATTTGACTTTACCCGTTCTGTCCGTTAATGTGAGATCAAACAGCTATCTCTCCTTACTGTTTGTATGCTCCGCCTGGATATTACTCAGCGGTTGTACACCCAAAGAGCCTTCACCTTTGGGTAAGTACCATACTTCTTCAACTATAAAAGTTCCTTTTGTGTCTCCGCGTTCTGATCTTTGCGGTGCTACAGCCATTGAGATGGTCTCCTCTTATTGGCAGACCACAACATCTTATGTTCCCCGTTTATCTCGGAATGAACTGGATAAACGGACATTCATTCCCGAAAAAGGCGGTACACTTCAGGTAGAACTTGTATCCACCGCACGGGCCAATGGTCTTCTCGTCTATCCTTTGGAACCGACGTTTGATGCACTTCTTAGAGAACTGGAGCAAGAACATCCTGTTATTGTATTGGTGAACCGTGGTTACTCATGGTATCCGCTCTGGCATTATGCACCTGTAACTGGATATGATAAAAAGAATAAAACCGTTTTGATGCATTATTCGGATAGTCCGAATGAAGCAATGCCCATCTCTACATTTACGGAACTCTGGAAACGGGGCGGTAACTGGGGCGTTGTACTTCTGCCGCCTGGAAAACTGCCGGTATCAGCTTCGCCAAAAGAGTTCTTGCGTGCTGCTTATGATCTTGAAAAAACAGGTATGAGGGATGAGGCCATCATCGCTTACAGGTCCGCGTTGCTGCGTTGGCCAAAAAATATTGATACCTATTTTGCACTGGCCAATGCCTATTATCATACACATCAGTTCACTAAAGCGGAACAAGGCTACCGTAAGCTCTTGTCTCTTGAACCGACACACACTATGGCACTGAACAATTTGGCCGACCTTTTATGCACAATGGGCAGACCTGAAGAGGCTATGAGCATGATCAGAAAGGCTGAGACGGATGATGCTCAGATGCAAGCTATTCTAAAATCCACACGAAAAGAGATCACTGAAGGGTGTGTTCCGTAAATTAAAAGTGATACTATACTCTATCTGAAGCCAATGAATAGTAGCTTTATGTTAGAATAAATCAATTTTTTAAGAACGGTGAAACATGGCATCTAAAGAGATACGCTACAAGGAACAGACTTTTAAACTCGCCTATGAATTAGTGAACCCTGCACAGGATAAGGTACTTCTTGTACTTCACGGATGGGGAAGCAATAAAGAGATCATGAAACAGGCCTTTGCTACTACATTACCTGACTACAAACATATCTACTTGGACATGCCGGGTTTTGGCAAGAGTAGCAATGAAATGATATTGACTACCGCTGACTATGCACATATCGTACAACTTTTTTTAGATGCGTTAGGCGTCAGAGCTACCATAGCCATGGGGCACTCTTTTGGCGGGAAAGTTGCTACACTCTTGAAGACCCCATGTTTGGTCCTTCTCTCCTCAGCAGGTATTGTGACGGTGAAGCCTTGGTCTGTAAAAGTAAAGATCGCTACCTTTAAACTTCTCAAGCCTTTGGGTATGAAGAAGATACGTGAACTTTTTGTGGCCCCTGATGCACAGGGTATGAGCCATGAGATGTATGAGACCTTTAAAAATGTCGTGGATGAAGATTTTGAAGCAGAGTTTGCAAAGAGTCAAAGCAAAGCGCTCTGTTTTTGGGGGAAAGAAGATACGGCAACACCGCTTTATTCAGGTGAGAAGATCGCAGGACTCATAAAGAACAGTGTGTTTTATCCGCTGGATGGAGACCATTATTTTTTCTTGACACACAAAGATTTTATCGCTAAAGCGATCACTGAACACTGTAAGGAGATCACAACATGATACTACTGAACTCTATTTTTTATGCACTTTTTATTGTAGCGATAGGCTACTATTTTATTACCAACCTGCAGTGGTACAGCTATAAGCTGAACCGTGTACTGTTCCACCATACGAAAACCTGGTGGCACTTTGTCTATTTCCTTGTACCGTTCGCACTCTATGCTTTTGTGGATGGTATGGTAAATTATGGTTTTGTTGTGGTTATTGCCTATCTGGCACTACTGTTCCAGTGGTATAGAGGATTGGATAAACCTTTGGTATTTACTGGAAGAGTGAAGCGTTTTTACGCGACGCTGATTCTTTTTGCACTTTTCATCGCTGTAGTATTTAAACATTTTGCCGTAGTTTTACCACTCTTTTTAGCCTATTTTGTTTCCATGCTCATCGAAAAGATGCTTTTTAACGGATTTAAAGTAAAAGCACAAAAGAAGATAGAAGCGATGGAAGATCTCATTGTGGTAGGTATTACTGCCAGTTACGGGAAGACAAGCATCAAAAACTATATAGAGCATTTACTCAAAGCCAAGTACAAAACCTATGCCACACCGCGTTCTGTAAATACACTTGGCGGTATCATGAAAGATATCAATGATGACCTTCCTAACGACACAGAAGTCTATGTGGTTGAGATGGGTGCAAGAGGTGAAGGTGATATAGGCGAGATCAGTACTTTTGTAAACCCTCATTATGTGGTAGTGGGTAAGATAGGCCCTGCGCATATAGAGTACTTTAAAACGATGGAAAACATCCGTAACACAAAGATGGAGATACTCAAAACAGAGAGGCTCAAAGAGGCGTGGGTACATGAAAGTGCCAGAGTCAAACCCGAGTCAAATGTACATACTTTCGGTACGAAAGAGAATTTGGACATACGAACCAAAGAAGCTGCTCCTGAGTATATCGTAGAAGATGTCCAGGCAACACTGGACAGTACAAGTTTTACACTGAATGGGGTAAAGTACTCTGCAAGTATCCTTGGGGCATTTAACGCGATGAATTTAGCAGCAGCAGTACTTGTAGCCAAAGAACTGGGCCTCAGTGATGAGCAGATACAAGAAGGCCTTTCTACACTCAAAGCGGTTGATCATAGACTACAGCGTATCGATGCCGGCGGAAAAGTGATCCTTGATGACAGTTTCAACGGAAATATCGATGGTATGATAGCCTCTTTTGATCTGGCAACTACCTACGAAGGACGTAAAGTAGTGATCACTCCAGGACTTGTTGAAGTGGATGATGATCTGAATGTTCAAGTGGCACAAAGAGCCAATGAAGTGTTTGATGTCGTCGTGGTGACAGGAGATTTGAACTATGCGATATTTAAAGAGTATGTAGATCCTGACAAATTAGTAAAACTTGTTAGTAAAAGCGAGATGGAAGCGATGCTTGTAGAACAAACACGTCCAGGAGACCTGATACTCTTTGCGAATGATGCACCGAGCTTCGTCTAAGCGCTTAGGAGCTCATCCATTTTAAAAATAGCTCATGGCTTGCACTCTTTATGAGGATGCCCTCAACACCATTTTGCTTGGCTTTGGTAACCGTAAAACCTTCTTTCACGGTTTTATGTAATCGTTTACGCACGTAGCGGTGTATAGACTGTCTGCATTCACTGGGTGTTGTAGAAAGTTTTGAAAAGATACGTGTGTCAGCACTTTTTTTTAATTCACCTGAGATAGGGTTACATCCATCAAATCCGCTCAATCTCATGTGCTTTGCATCAAAATCCAAAATGGCTCTTGCCTTTCGTACTTCTTTACCATCCATCGTGCGTAAGTGCCAGTTTCCATCTATCTCATCAAGATCAACACTCTTCGTTTGAGCTGTGAGATAACTGGTACATAATGATACCAATAGTGTAGTAATAAGTGTTTTACTAGTAAGCATTGATAACTCCCCATATTATATAGTATAATGGAATTTTACATTGAAATGATTAACGGAGTATGTATGAGAAGAATTTTATATTTTATTTTATCATTATCGCTATTGTCCTCGACACTTTTTGCCGCAGATCTCAAGCTCACAGAGAAACAAGCCAATTACATTGCACAGAAAGTATGGCAAAATGAAGGTGCAGGGCTTGACAAGTATCTGGTACATTGGAATGAGGGTGAAGCTTTTGCCTCTGTAGGGATAGGACACTTTATCTGGTTTTCTAAAGGGCATACAGAACGTTTCAGAGAGGTGTTCCCGATGGTACTAGCCTTTATGGAAGAGAGGGGTGTCGTGATGCCAGAGTGGCTTAACTCCAAAACACCCCTGCCGTGGGATACCAAAGAAGCATTTTACGAGGCAAAGAGGACACAGAGTAAAAAGTATGTAGAGTTGTTTACATTTCTTAAAACCACCATGCCAGAACAGTCAGCGTTTATGGCGCATCGTTTAAGTGAAGCCTTGCCTCAAATGCTAGAAGCGATTGAGAACCCTGAAAAGCAGGAATATATCAAAGAACGGTTTTATGAAGTGATGCACAACAAAGATGGCTCAGTCAACGAAAGAGGTCTGTATGTCCTTTTGGACTATACAAACTTTAAAGGTGAAGGGACACTCAAAAGTGAACGTTACAAAGGTCAGGGATGGGGACTTCTCCAGGTGCTTGAACATATGGATCCTGAAGAACCGAACAGATTGAAAGCATTTGCCGAATCTGCCAAATCGATGTTAAGCAGACGTATCAAAAATTCTCCCCCTGAACGTGGCGAAGAGCGTTGGAGAAAAGGGTGGAATGTTAGACTGGATACTTACTGGAAATAGCTTAGAGTTCGATAGCATGTTTTTTAAACTTATGCAGCTTTTTTTGAGCTTTATGCAGTAATTTCTTTTGCTTCTTGGATGTTTTACCTAGAAGTCTCTTTTCTAGTTCCCGGCACTGCGATATACTTTTTTTCTTCGTGTTAAAATAATCGTGTAGCAGTGTGTTCTGATTCACCATATCATTGAAATCTCCAAGTATTGTTTGCAGTTTTTTACCTTTTTCGATCATCTTTTCGATCTTTTTTTCCCCAAAGATATGTTGGAACTCTTCAAGGAGATAACGGAGTTTTTTCAGTGATATCCTGATCTTATGGAGTTTTTTATCACTAAAGTGCTTTTCTAAAGCATTGATCCTTTGTATGATCTTCCGGTGTAGATCTTTTATTACTTCTCTGGCTGTTTCCTCTATGGTCCCCATTACATTTTCAGGCGTATGAAGAGTTTCACTTTGCAGAACAAGTTGGTACGTATGTATAAAATCTTCAAATATCTTTCCTTTTAACATCTCTTCTATCAAATGTTGTTCGTGTTCTTGTTGTGCTTGAATGTCTTTTTGAATCACATCATGATCTGTATCTACCTCTTTTAAACGTTCTTTGATGACATCCAGGTCACGTTTCCGGTTCGTCTGTGTGGCAAGATCGCTCAGGTGTTGATAGAAGTATGTAAATTGGTCTTCGGGAAAGAGAAAGCTGAATTCTTTTAAAAAAGCCCTGGATTTTCTGATATTGACCCTGAGTTGATGCAGGTCCTCTTCCTCATCATATGCAATGATACGTTCTTTATAAAAGAGTATAGAGAGAAGAAATTTATATAGAATGACACGAAGTGCATCAATGGGTGATAGATTGGGAATAAAATAGGCATCAAGTTCTTCCATACTTTTTGTCTCAAGTGCTTTAAAGATAGAATCATCAAGCAGATGCTTTTTTTCTTTCTCTCTCATTTGCTTTCCTGATATTTGAACATTTCTTATTATAGCATGTAATCTTCTCCTATGATGGATAATTCACTCAAGCAACCCCTCATCACAAAAAAGATAAAATTTAAAAAAAATATGACAAAGGGACACCTTAATGTACCTACAATCTTCCTTCTATCTGGATCGTATCTCTAAATATGCAGGATCTATAGCGGCATTTCTAGTGGTACTGCTCTCTTTGTTGGTAGCGTACGATGCAGTGATGCGTTACCTTTTTTCAGAAGGTTCGATCGCACTTCAGGAAGTGGAATGGCATCTATTTGATGTGATATTCCTACTGGGATTGACGTATGCGCTCAAACATGACAAACATGTAAGGGTAGATATCTTTTTTGAACGTTACAGCAAAGAGGGCAGGGGTATTGTACAGATACTCTCGATGCTGCTTTTGGTGATTCCTTTTTCTCTGGTTTTTTTGTCTGATGCCATCGATATGCTGATGCAGAGTTATCTGCAACATGAGATATCAAGTGATCCGGGCGGATTGACGCATCGTTACCTGATCAAAGGAGTATTGGTCCTCTCCTTCGTATTGCTTATGCTACAGGCACTGAGCGAAGTGCTGAAAGCTTTTGGCAGACTGGAGAGTAAAAAAACATTGCTACGTGTTTTAGGCATCGTCATGGCTCTTGGCGGACTTGTCTATACGGCAGACCACTATGATATGGCCTATTGGTTCGATCCTATACTTCTGATGTTCGCTTTGACACTGTTTCTGTTGATGGCTGGTTTTCAAGTCGCTTTTGTATTTGCCGGAGTGGCACTACTTTTTGCCACTATCTCCAATGAAGTAGGCTTGAGCGTACTTGAGATGCTGCCTTACCGAACCTATGGTATCATGAGTAATGCTACACTGATGGCTGTTCCCCTCTTCATCTTTATGGGGTTGATACTGGAAAAATCCAAGATGGCAGAGGGTCTGCTGCTCTCTATGGGTAAACTCTTTGGGTCGATCAGGGGCGGTCTGGCGATCTCTGTAGTGTTGGTGGGAGCTATACTTGCTGCAAGTACTGGCATCGTCGGTGCATCCGTGGTGATGATGAGTTTGATCGCGCTTCCTTTGATGCTGCAACATCATTATTCACCAGCATTGGCTTCTGGTTCTATTGCTGCGAGTGGTACACTGGGACAGCTTATTCCTCCTTCTATCATTCTCATCATTTTGGGCGATCAAATGCATCTCTCTGTGGGCGACCTGTTCCGTGCGGCTGTAGTACCAGGGGTTTTACTGATCGGTCTATATATCATCTACATTCTTTTTATCTCATACTTGAATAAAGAGATTGCACCTGCTATTGTCTCAGAGGAAGCATATGGTGAAGTGTTTCAAGAAGCATTGAAAGAGATCATTCCTCCTTTATTGCTTATAGGTGTAGTGCTAGGTTCCATTTTTGCGGGTATTGCATCACCTTCAGAATCAGCGGCCATAGGTGTTTTGGGTGCGATAATATTGGCGTGGGGTAAAAGAAACTTCTCTTATGAAACGCTGCGTTATGCAGCGATAGAGACAGTCAAGCTCACGGCAATGATCTTTATGATACTCATCGGGGCAACAGCCTTTTCATTGGTATTCAACGAGCTGGGTGGCGGAGATATGGCGATGGCATTCTTTTCATCTGAAGGGGGATTGGGAGACATGGATGACCAATGGATGTTCATTCTTATAGCCATGCTGGTTATTTTTCTACTGGGCTTCTTTATCGATTTCATTGAGATCGCTTTTGTGGTTGTGCCTATTTTGGTGCCTATCGTGGCATCTTTGGGTATAGATCCTGTATGGTTTGCCATACTTATAGCGATGAACCTGCAGGCATCATTTTTGACGCCTCCATTTGGTTTTGCACTTTTTTACCTCAAGGGTGCTGCAGGTGATAAAGTAAGTACAGGAGCTATATACAAGGGTGTCATACCATTTATAGGATTACAGCTTTTAGCACTGTTGATTATCATCTTTTATCCCGATCTGATCTATCTATTTGGAAAGTAGAGAAGGGGTATGAGATGATGAAGAATGAGAGAGAAGGATAAATATGACGGCAAGAGAAGCCATTACAATATTAGAAGATAGAATGAATGCAGCTGTTTTAGGACAGGAGCATATCGTTTCGAGGTTAATCATGGGCTTGCTTGCTGATGGTAATATACTTGTAGAAGGGTTGCCAGGACTGGCTAAGACCAGAGCTGTACGTGCGATGGCAGATGCGATAGAAGGTAAATTTTCACGTATACAGTTCACGCCTGATCTTCTGCCTTCAGATGTCATAGGGTCTCAATTGTTACAGGAAGAGAAGGGTAAACAGACATTCCATTTTCACCCGGGCCCGATCTTCGGAAATATTATCCTGGCAGATGAGATCAACCGTGCCCCGGCCAAAATACAATCGGCCATGCTTGAAGCGATGGAAGAACGTCAGGTGACTGTGGCAGGTAAAACCTATAAACTTCCTGAACTCTTTATCGTGATGGCTACACAGAACCCTTTGGAACAAGAGGGGACTTTCCCTTTGTCAGAGGCACAGAAAGACCGTTTTTTCATGCATGTGAAGATCGATTATGCGAAGATGGATGCAGAGTTTGAAATGATCAAAATGATACAAGAGGAGAGGTTCAGTGAACCTGCACCTCAGGCAAAGATCTCTCAGGAGATGATCTTTGCTGCGCGCCGTGAGGTGGCAAAAGTGAAGTTCAGTAATGCCCTTGGGCATTATATGGTAGATCTTGTATTTGCGACACGCTATCCGCTCAGATATAGTAAACAGCTTGATGTGATGATCGATGTCGGGGTAAGCCCGCGTGCAACCCTGGCACTGACACAATGTGCACAGGCCAATGCATGGATGCATGGCAGAGATGAAATGACAGTGCAAGATGTACAATCCGTCATTCACGATGTATTTCATCACCGCTTGGTCATCAGTGAACATGCCCTCCAGAATAAAAGAACCGCAGAGGGGATCATCGATATTATTTTGGAACAAGTACCGCTTCCAAAATAGTTTAGGTAAAGAGCCTACTGAAGAATGATCCTTTGCCTGAGAGTTTGTCTATGAGTTCAAAATAGTATGTTTCGTGCTTGAGTCCTATTTCGGGGTATTTGAGTTTTTCATCTTTGAGTACTACAATGGTAAAGGGTACAGAACGTATTTTGAATGCAGATGCGAGTTTGGGATTGTTTGATACATTACACTTCACCACCTTCACCCCATTCTCTTCTCCATACTTTTCCAGTCTCTCATCTATGAGTTGAGTGAGCATTTGACAAGGCCCGCAGGTCGGTGAGTAGAAGTCTATCAAGACCGGTATTTTATTGTTCTTTATGATCTTTTCATAATTTGTATCTGTAAGTTCCATATGTTGTTCTACTTATGCTTTCTTGGTACCATAACCACTATCTTATCCTGCTCTTGGTTTCCAACGGTGAGGCAAGAGTTCATCCAGGCTCATATAGTGCTCTTCAGAGAGATAAACTTTGGTATGGATGTTCTTCGCATCGACCTGATATAAGAGTTCTCTGCATCGTCCGCATGGCGGTCTGATGGAGTCAGCACTGACCGCAACGATCATTTCTATCTGTGTCTCTCTGTTTTTCAACATCTCTGCAATGGCAGAATGTTCTGCACAAAATCCAATACCACAGGCGATATCGATATTGATCCCCGTGTAGACATTTCCCTGACTTGTTAAAAGTGCAGCAGCAACAGATCCTGCAGAATAATGGTCACTGCTTAGCGTATATTCTCCAAGTATTTTGTGTGCTTCTTCTATCAATTTTTTTGCGCTCACACTATCCCTTTGTATCTATAGTTCTACTCTTGTCAGTATAGCAAAATATTCGTACTCCTTGTAAAAAGAAGAAAACAGAGTTCTTACAGTAAAATACAACTATGGAAAAAGATATAAAAATAGAACTCAAACACACCACGGTGGAAAACCTCAAAAGTTTTTCAGAGATACTGGGAAAAGACATCAACACAATGCTCGAAGAGGCACTGGAAGAGTACTTCGAATCTCAGCAGCAGAAGCTCATGGAGAAAAATCTTTTCGATGAGAATGCGATGACGAACCTGGACTTTGATGAATTTTGGGATGATCTGGACATTTAGGTGCAAGAAGAACTCAGTGAAGCATTAGGCCAGGATGTCAAGCGTTTATTGTTGCTTCAACAAGGTCAGATAGGTGATATCTACATGGCTAGAGTCGAAGATCAAAGATACGTGGTAAAGACTTCTGAAGAGAAAGAAAAACTGGCCATCGAAGCACATATGCTTAAGGATCTGTATGAAGCTAAGATACGTGTGCCAAATGTGATCCTCTCTAAAGGGTCTTTTTTGGTACTTGAACATATTCAAACCATGGATCAAGACAGAACTACACAAGAGATAGAAGCGGCTAAGCTTTTAGGCAGATTGCACTCAAAAACCAATGAAAGCCGTATGTATGGCTATTATTACGATACGACCATCGGTCCTTTCTTCCAAAAGAATGAGCAAACCCAATACAATTGGACACTTTTCCTGGGACAGATGCGTATTATGCCGATGGCACGTCACTGCTATGATAAAGGGAAAATACCAAAAGAGATGGTTGATCGATTAGAGGTACTGTGTCGAGATCTCTACAAGCGGATAGATATGCGTACTATTTACCCTTCGCTGCTGCATGGTGATGTCTGGAGCGGGAATGTGCTTTTTGAGAGAGAGGGGGCTTGTCTCATTGATCCTGCCATCTACTATGGGGACAAAGAGATGGAACTGGCTTTCATACGGCTCTTTGGTACGTTTGGAGAGTTGTTCTTCAATACCTATCAGGAGATACACCCTTTAAGTGACGATTTTTATGAAAGCAAAGTACTGATCTATCAGCTATACCCGCTTTTGGTACATGTTGCACTATACGGTGGAAGCTATATAGGAGTGCTTGAACGTACACTCAAAAGGTTAAAGATATGAATAAAGAGAAGATAAGATCTACCATCAAAGAGATCACTATAGCCTTGGTACTATTGGTTATAGTGAGTCAACTCATCAGTTATATTCGTGCTCCTGATCTGGGATCAAACCAGTTGCCACAGATAAAAGAAAGGCTTATAGACGGCAGTACTTTTAGTACTGAAAATGGGAAACCGTTACTTATCCACTTTTGGGCTATCTCCTGTCCTGTTTGTAAACTTGAAGCCTCCAATATAGAAGTCGTATCAAAAGAGTATGAAGTATTAACGATTGCTATCAATTCAGGGAGTAATGCAAATGTACAAGCCTATATGCAAGAGAATGGATTGAGTTTCAAAGTGCTCAATGATACAGAGGGTGTTTGGTCAAAGGCGTTTAAAATAGAAGTATTTCCTACGACATTCATTTATGATGCTAAAGGTAAGTTGAGGTTTACAGAAGTAGGGTATATGACAACTGCAGGATTATTAGCACGGATGGAATGGATACAATAATAAATGTTAACGTATAAAGATTCATAACTGGATGTGCACAGCCAGGTCCTGAAGCGCAAAAAGGTGCGCTGATAGGTGCTGCAGGTGTAACTGCATTGGTCGGTGGTTCCGGAAGATCCGTTGCGACAGCTGCTGCTATAGGTGCTGTCGCAGGTGGACTCTATGGAGATAGCAAAGACAAATCAAACGAAAAGATATACTAAAGTATCCACTCACTTCGATCTTTAAAAGCATCGGAGTGGGTGCCTCTCTCCTTCACTATGTGACACCGAATATCTACATCCATTATCAAGGATACATTCTTAATATATAGAGTTGGTCCTCTTTATATATTTAAGTATATAACGCTATAATCCTCGTTGTATATATGAGTATATAAGGAAAGAGATGGAACTTTCATCAAAACTTACATTAGAAATGTTAGGTAAACCTTTTTTGCTTGAGAAACGTATAGAACTGCTTCATGCCATTGAAGAACATGGATCCATTTCTAAAGCGGCAAAAGCTGTACCTATGAGTTACAAAAGTGCCTGGGAAGCAGTAGATAGCATGAATGCACTTTCACCTGAACCGATCGTATACAGAGAGACAGGAGGCAGAGATGGTGGCGGTACGACGATCACAGCGTATGGTCAACAACTCTTAAAAAACTATGGAGTTCTCAAAGAAGAGCACAGACGTTTTTTGGAAAAGCTATCAGAACTGACAGATATCCAGAGTGGTGCATTTAAGACCATTGGAAGATTAGCTATGCAAATTTCTGCACGTAATCAGATACAAGCAGAGGTCGTTTCCGTAGATTCTCAAAATGTCAATGCAAAAATACTTTTAAAACTAAAAAGCGGGAAAGAACTGCTTTCTGTGATCACCAAAGAAGCAGTCGAAGATTTGCATATCGAGGAACATCAAACGGTGATAGCGATCTTTAAATCCAGTACGGTGATCTTATCTAAGAAGGCAGAGGACAAAAGTAACGAGAATAGTCTTGAAGGTATCGTCAGAAAGATAGATAGAGATGTAGAGAATACTAAAACAGTGGTGGATATAGGGAATCATGACACCATTGTATCTGTCATGCCTACATCTGTTGTAGAAAAGATGGAAATTATCGAAGGAAGTTCTGTGATCGTTATGATCAAAGCCAATGATATTATGATAGGGAAATAATGTTTATGAAGAAAATTATATTAGTTATGATGCTAAGTTTCGCTCTGTTAAGAGCAGGTGAAATCAAGATCGCTGTTGCTGCCAATGTTAGTTATGCCATAGAATCACTCAAAAAAGCTTTTAATGTGTTATATCCAAAGACAAACATAGAAGTGATCCTCGGGAGCTCTGGAAAACTTACGGCCCAGATAAAAAATGGTGCACCTTATGAACTATTTATGTCGGCAAATATGAAATACCCAGAAGTACTTTATAAAGAGGGTATAGCTGTTACAAAAACGATTGTATATGCACAGGGTGCATTGGCTTACTTGTCGGTAAATCCGCAGGAGTTTGATCAAGGTATGATGCTTTTAACACATGATAAGATCAAGAAAATAGCCATAGCAAATCCTAAAACGGCACCTTATGGTGTCGCAGCTGTAGAAGCTCTGAAAAATGCTCATCTCTATGATGCAGTTAAAAAGAAGTTTGTCTATGGGGAATCCATTTCACAGACCGTTACCTATGCAACTACTGCAGCAGATATCGGGTTTATAGCAAAATCTTCACTTTTCAGCCCACGCATGGCACATTTTAAAGAGGGGGTAAACTGGAGTGATGTGGATGAGACCCTTTACACTCCTATTGACCAGGGAATGGTCATTTTGAAAAGAGCTGAAAGTAATCCTGAAGTAAAGGCTTTTTATGATTTTGTCTTAAGTGCAAAAGGCAAAGAGATATTGCAAAACTTTGGGTATAAGGTAGAATAAATGTTAGAAAACCTGGATTTGACACCTTTTATCCTTTCATTTAAACTTGCAGGTGTGACCACAGTGATACTGTTTATACTTTCTCTGCCTTTGGCATGGTACCTCTCTCAAAGCACTGCAAAGACAAAACCTTTTTTAGAAGCCATTACGGCATTACCGATCGTGCTTCCTCCTTCTGTGTTGGGGTTTTATATTTTAGTCGTACTCTCTCCGAACTCTACGGTGGGAGCTTTTTTTGAAGACCTTTTTGGTGTGAAATTGGTTTTCTCTTTTACCGGTTTGGTTGTGGCAAGTTGTTTTTACTCACTTCCTTTTATGGTGCAGCCTTTACAAAGTGGGTTTGAGTCTTTGAACAAGCATATGCTAGAGGCATCTTACCTTGCAGGAAAGAGTAAGTTACAGACTGTTCTCAGGGTTGCATTACCAAATATCAAACCTTCACTTATCACGGCACTGATCATTACTTTTGCACATACAGTGGGTGAGTTTGGTGTAGTGCTCATGGTTGGGGGAAGCATCCCCGGTGAGACGAAAGTTGCTTCAGTGGCTATTTATGAGATGGTTGAAGTGATGGAGTATGGTACAGCACATATATACAGTGCCTTCATGGTTTTGATAAGTTTTATAGTACTTTTGTCAGTGTATATCTTTAACCAGAGTCAGCGTAAAATAGGTGTACTTTAATGATAGAGATAGATATACATAAAAGACTGCATGGTGCTCATGGTGAGATGAATCTTGATGTCACTCTAGAGATACAAAAAGGTGAGTTCATTGCATTGATGGGTGAAAGCGGTTCTGGTAAAACAACGCTTCTTAGAGTCTTAGCAGGTCTGGAAAATGCAGAAGGTGATATCAATGTGGAAGATGTGGTTTGGTTAGGTGATCAAAAAAAGCTTCCTCCACAACAAAGAGAGATAGGGTTTATATTTCAGGACTATGCACTGTTTGATCATATGAATGTAGAAGAAAACTTGCTTTTTGTGAATGATGATAAAGCGCTGGCTCAAAGACTTCTTGAGATGACAGAACTGAGTAGATTATCACACCGTAATGTAAAAGGTATCAGTGGTGGTCAGAAACAAAGGGTCAGTCTCTGTCGTGCGTTGATGAAACAGCCCAAGCTTCTATTGATGGATGAGCCTTTGTCTGCCCTTGATCCGAAGATGCGGATTAAATTACAAGATGAGATACTGAAGCTACATAAGACATTTGGTATCACAACGATCATGGTAAGCCATGATACCGATGCTTCTTACCATCTTGCAGATCGTATACTGGTTCTTGACCATGGAAAGATCATAGCTGATGGCACTCCGGAAGAGATACTATGCAAAACGTCTACTGTAACGTATACACTTTTAGTATAAGGTATTCAGAGTAGACTTGCGGGCGTATACTTTTAGATACTACGCATCTTGCTGGATGATCCTATCCTCAAAATAGGTTTCAAAGAGATGATTCAATGCTCCCAGGTCTATAGGTTTTGAAAGATAGCTGTCCATACCTGCACTCATATACTTTTCTCTATCTCCTGCAAGTGCGTTTGCGGTCAATGCAACGATCGGTATATGTGATTTATGGTTCTTCCTTTCATAGCTGATGATCTGACCCGTTGCTTCCATACCACCCATAACAGGCATTTCGATATCCATGAATATCATATCATACTCATGTTTCATACGCTGTTCAAGTGCCTCTTGTCCATTATTAGCGATAGTGACCTCTATACCGAGTCGACCGAGTACATTGAGTATCAGCTTTTGGTTGATTTTATTATCTTCTGCAACCAGTACATGTACATTTTTAAAGGTAAGATTCTCTTTTGTCTCAGAACTATCCTCTTTCTCATTCAGCATGCGCAGTGTTTTTGTAAAGTTCACAGGCTTATAGAGTATCTTATCTATCTGCGATGTGTATCGCTTTAGATTTTTTTTCTGGTCTCCTGTTGACAGCACAACGATCTTTGTATCAAGGTCCAGGAACGGCTTAAGTTCATCATCCCTCTGACGGAATTTATGATCAACAAAAAGGATATCAGGGAGTTGAGAGGTGCCTTTTAACGCCAAGAGTGAATCATCGGTATAACGCTTGATAGTGGCTCCGGTGTAAGCGATATAGGTCTCAAGGTTTTCGTTAATATAATACTCTGTATCGATATGCGAATTCAGAATACCAACCGTGTAGGCACTCATATCATTCACTTCTCTTTTTGTCGCACTTTTAGGTTTTTGAAGTGCCAGGGTGAAATAGAAGGTAGAGCCTTCATCTTTGACACTTCTAATGCTCAATTTTCCTCCCATATGGTCTATGAATTTACCAGATATCGAGAGTCCCAGACCGGTCCCTCCGTACTTTCTACTTGTACTGACATCTGCCTGTGAAAATGCTTCAAATATTTTTCCCTGCTGCTCTTTGGTAAGACCGATACCTGTATCAGACACTTCAAAATTGACGTTTACTTTATTCTCATCTTCAAAAAGCTTCTTGATAGATACACTCACTTCACCATTCGTGGAAGTAAATTTGATGGCATTACTAACGAGATTCACGATGACCTGGGAGATCTTCGTAGGATCGCCTATCAGTAGCGTAGGTAGTGTCGGGTCTAAAAAGATATTAAAGTCAATATGATTTTCTGCCGCTTTTGCCGCATAAGATTCGACAGCAGATTCAAAGGCATCTACAGGATCAAACTCTATGGCTTCCAGTTCTATCTTCTGTGCTTTGATCTTGGAAAGGTCAAGGATATCATTGACGATGGTCAAAAGGTTTTCAGAACTCTTCTCTATGACTGAAATAAACTCAGCTTGTTCCTCTGACACATCCGTCTCTTTGAGCAGTTGTGTAAATCCAAGGATACCGTTGAGAGGGGTACGTATCTCATGGGACATACTAGCAAGAAAGAGGTCTTTGGTCTGGTTCCCGTCTTTAATTGTCTTGAGCAAAAACCGATAGATATGATCAAATTTACCATTACGAATCAATCTTTGAAGTTCACTTTGTTGGTTTTCATTCAATACCAGTTTGATATCTCTTAATGTCTCCTCAGAGATCTGTGTATTATCTTCGATCTTGGAAAATAAACTGAAAAGTTTAAGCAGTACAAGCACTAGGAGTAATGTCGCTCCTCCATACCATGCCAGAACTTCTCCTTGTTGTGTAATTGTTTCTTTATTGATCGTTTGGATCTGGTCACGCAGTAGGGATTGTACTTTCTTAAAATAATCCATCTTTATATCTATCTGGTTTGACCAACCAAGAGGAGAGACAGAGTATTTCCCTGATCTCGATTCATAGGAGATCATGTCACGCTCATCAGACATGATACTCTTATACTTTTCAACCGAAAACAGTTCACTGAGTTTTAATGCTATGTCATTGTCTGCCAGTGTATAAAACTGGGGTAAGGTATCTTTGTCTATAAACTGTTCCCATAGTTCTCTCTTTTCGTAGCTTATAGTTCTGGATCCAAGTAAGATAGAGGAGATCAGTATATTTTCTTGAACCGTATTCTCTTTAAGTAGTGTATAGTTTTGATACATCATCAGATAGCTTTTCTTTATCTCAGATTGTTCAGCCGTTGTAACGTCTTGCAGGATTGTGAATAATGGGATAAAGACCTTGTCATGGTACATTTCGCTAGAGTTATCATGCAGATCATCTACATCTCTACGAATAAGCTCTAACGCCTCAGTAGCTTGTTTACTATAGGTACGATAACGTGTAAAATGCTCATTCTGTTTGTTAAATGCATCTAATTCCAAGAGATTCTGATCGGTCTTAACTCTTGACTCTTTGAGTTTTCTCAAGTCATCTTTATTATGTGTGACCAAGTACGTAGCACTTTGTACTCTTTCATCTATAATATTTTTCATGACAGACTCAAAATGCTTCATAAATAAAGAAACCTGTGCATTGTTTTGTGCAGCTACATATCTTTGATAAGAGAGATAAGTATAATACGATGTCACTGCTGATATCCCTATAATGACTAGCATGAACAGAGTAAGTATCAGTTTGTTTTTTAATATCTTCATGTAAATCCTTTTAGCAGCTTCTGCTACGATAAAGCGTTAGTGGTATGCGTATCAATAAAGAGAACTGAAATAGATCTTTTATGGTGTTTTTGACACGATAATCCATAGGAAGCCCCTTTATTTTTTAAAAGAATTGAAGCGTTAAAGTGTAGTATAGAATTACGTAGAATAGTCCAAAGGTATATTCTATTGTGCAGTCTGGCGATCTTTTTCATCAAGACCCATGACTTTCTGTCCTTGCTT
>NZ_JAQIBC010000005.1 GCF_030347995.1 Sulfurovum xiamenensis | reverse complement strand
CTTTATCCCAATTTTTTAAAAATTGGTAAAATTAAAACTCAAATAGACGTTGATTTGTTTACTTATTATTTGGTTGTCAAAGATCATTCACACTCTCACTCTCTCGGCTAACTCAGCCTAGGTCTCTGTGTTTGTGGACGGGAATTATAGACAAAAATGAATCCCTTGTCAAGGGTTTTTTGCGTTTTATTTGAAATTTGTTAAAAAAAATTTTTTTATCCATTTTTACTTACATTATATATGCAAAAATAGCTTAAAAATTGTTTTATTTATTTAAAAAAATATAGACCCCTAGCCATATTATTTTGTTAATTTTGTTGTGCTTATATTTGTAGTATATACAGTGACTGAAAAGAGGGTAGATCTCTCATATGAAACAATAAGATATGTTAGAAAATTAAGTGTTTGGGAGTAAATAAAATGTAGAAATTGGCACAACTGTAAAGTTGTGCCTGGTATGCTAAAAAGAAATTAGATCTTTTCTGCCATTGGTACATCATAAAGGATGTCATCCATTGGGTGTCTATACATAGGCATAGCAAGTCTCTTCTCATCAAGAATGTGACCGATGAATCCGATAGATCTACCTACGATGAAGAATGCATTGAGCGTACCTGAAGCGATAAACTCATTGATCTCTTCTTCAGAGTAACCAAGTGCTCTCCACATATCAACCATAAGGATACCGATAGTACCATCCACGTTAAGGATAAGGTTCTCTTTTTTAGATGTTGTCAATGCTTCAACTGTTCTTGCATAGTCAAGAAGTGGTGTTGCAGGGAAATGTGCCGCTGCATAATCCATCAAACCTTTTACTCTTAGGTCAGGGTTTTTAAGAGATTTGATTCTGTGACCAATTCCTGGAATTGGCACACCCTCACCTTTCATGTAGTTCAAGAATTCTTTTGGAGACATGTTGTTGTCATCTGCATGTTTGAAGTACTGTGCTGCACCATCAATCGCACCACCGAATCTTGGTCCGATAGTAAGAAGACCAGTTACCAATGATTCAACCACTGATTTACCTGCTCTAGCCGTTACTTTAGCATTGTGTGCACCAGATACTGCCGGACCATGATCCGCAACAGTTTTCATTACAGTCTCGATAAAGTCAGTTGCCCATTTCGGATACTGTTTTTTGAACCATAGAAGTGATACAACATCACCGATTCCTTTACCTGTATCAGGTGTTGCCACTGAAGAGATAGGGAATCCAGCGTATGTCGCTTCGTCACCTCTGTCATCAGAGATAGTACAGATGAACTGCTTGCTTCTTCTTACTTTAGGTACGATATTGATCTCTGGCTCAGGGATCGCTGGGATGTTAAGAGATTCAAATACTTCTCTGATCTTTGCAGGAAGGTCATTGAATGTTGCCGGTACATGAATACCTGCTTCAGCCATCGCTTTGTTTTTCGCTTCAGCTGTTTCACGTTCAGCATTTGCAGATGCACCTGCGTGACCGAATTGAACACCTGAATCATAGTATTTAGCGATCGTACCGATACACCATGCGATGATCGGTTTTGTGATCTTACCTGATTTAACCGCATCGATCACTTTGTACTCTTCTGTACCACCTACTTCACCAAGAAGGATCATATATTTTACATCCGGGTTCTCTTCCATTCTAAGAAGGTTGTCGATAAATACAGAACCAACGAATCTGTCTCCACCGATCGCAACACCTTCTGCGATACCATCAGCATTGATAGCGATGATGTTAGAAAGTTCGTTGAAAAGACCACCTGATCTTGTTACAAGACCACATGAACCTGCTCTGTGAAGTTTAGAGTTCACGATGTTCTCGATCGTACCACCAACGTTAGCGATCTTGAATGCACCGGGAGCGATACCACCAACTGTAGCAGGCCCGATAACAACAACACCTGCATCACGTGCAGCTTGGTTCATACCACGCGCAAGTCTCTCAGGGATACCTTCTGCTGTGATCATGATCGTTTGAAATCCACCGATCTCCAATGCTTCCATTGTTACATCATAAGCAGTTCTGAATGATGCAAAGTTCAAAAGAACGTCAGCTTGAGGCTGAGCAGCTTTTGCTTCTGCAGTCGTTTTAAATGTAGGGATCATCACCTCGTCAGCACCATAGAAGAATTTCTCAAATTTTCCAGATGCAGTTGGAGCAACGATCGCTGCTACCGAAGGTTTTTCTCTTTTAATTGTGTAATCATAGTCTAACATTCTTTGGATCGCTGTTTTGTTGTTGTTCCAAAAAATAGCCTGTGTATCTCTAGTAAATAATTGTGCCATCTTCTCTCCTTATGCCTCTACTGCCATTCTAACGATATCAGTTACGTGTGTCTCTGGTCCGTATACATCGATCCATAGACCAAGTCTATCTGCTGCTTCTTTAATATCTTTAAGACCTTTTTCGTAGTTTGGTCCACCACGTCTTACATAGATCTTGATACCAATTTCTTTCATCTTGTCTGCATACTCTTCAAATGCCTGGATGATACCTGTAAATGTTTTAGCAACATCTGTAAAGTTAGCGATCGCACCACCAATGATAAGGATCTTATCTCTACCCTGTGCATCTTTTTCTCTTGTCATAAGATCAAGAAGTGTCTCTGCATAGAATTTAGTCTCACCTGTTGTTGGTCCACCTGAGTACTCACCATAGTTAGCAAGGTCATCGATACCAGCAAGATCGGCAATAGTATCAGCATAAACAACTGAAGCACCACCACCGGCAACCATTGTCCAGATTCTAGCTTCTGGCTTTAAGAGTGTCAATTTAAGTGATGCACCTGTTTTAGCATCGGCTTCTTCAACAGCCAATACCTCTGGAGATTTCTCTTCCATACCGAATGCAGTTGGGTACTCAACATCACCCCACTGATCTACCATCATGAATCCAGCAGTGTCATCTAGTTTTGCAACCATGTCAAGAAGCTCGATCTTGTTACCTTGCATTACAAACGGGTTGATCTCAAGGTATGCGAAATTCAACTCTCTGTATGCTTTGAAGAAACCGATAGCAAATTCTGCGAATGCTGCTTTATCTTTGTCAGCAACATCTGCAGGTACATTTGCTCTGATTCTCTCAGCGATCTGCTCTTCAGTGTCAGTGATCTTGAATGCAACTTCAGTTACTTTCTCTTCCCAACCCTCTTCAACTTCCATTCCACCTTCAGCAGACATATAAAGCATATCATCATCACCTACACATGTCGCAGAGATATAATACTCTTCTTCTTGTGAGTGTGGAGTAAACGGTTCAACAATAAAGTGTGTCAATTTATCAACTGATGGTTCACCTGTTGGTGTGTCACCGTCAAATGAGAAATATACTGATTGCTCACCGCTTGACTTTTCATCGATCCAGCTGATAGCTTTTGCTAATGAAACATCACCTGGTTTAGCATCTTTGAAAAGTACTAAATCGTTTTTACCTCTTTTACCGAAAAGCATATCCGGTTTTGCAACCAATGCTTTTTCATTTAACCATGTGTTCTCTTTTGCAGCTTCTGCCAGTTCCGATCCATTTTGAACCATTACAGTTTGGTATGCATAAGTAAAATCTGGGAAATACTTATCCCAATGTTTTGCTAGAATTGACTTTGCGTCATACTCTCTAATCGCCTTTTGAGCCATCGAGTTCTCCTTTAATTTAGTTCTTGATAGTCTAGCATTAGATAAATTTAAATTTCGTAAAAGTAATATAAACTATAAGTATAAAAAAAATATTGTGTAGTATAGAAACAGTTCTTAGGGGTCTTGGGCAGTTATTGGTGAACAGGGTAGTATGTCATAATATCTTAACTGATAACGTTCTCTTCCATGTGCCCCATCGTAACACTTGATACCCTGAGACTTTAAATTCTCTGCCAAAAGATACGGTCTGTAGATACGATCTGCAAAGTGATGTTTGGGATCCTTCAAGACCAAATAGAGCATTTTATGCCCTACAATGAAAAGCACACTTAAGAGAAGAAATGACATTACCACGATAAAACCTTGTTTATATTGTTTCTGAAACTGGGGTAAACGTACACCTATCGCATGGTTAAAAACATCCAACATAAGTACAATCGCGATCATTACATAGGGAGCGAAATCAGTGATATAGACACGCTGTCTGATAGAGAGAAGTAAAGAGAAAACCAAAGCAGTAAAAGAGATGTACCAAATAAGTGTTTTTTCCCCTCTTAGCAAAATTCTGTACATGGCAAAGAAAAAATAGAGAAACAGTAAAGGTGAAAAAACGGTAGCATATAACCCGAAGATCTCCACAAAGTGCCCAGAGGGTCTTCCGCTTACCTCTATACCTTTTGCCAGATAGATAAAAGCCAAAAGAAAACTCAGGGAAAAAATAGCCAAGTGTTTCTCTTTGTGCATCACGGCATAAAATAAAACGGCAACAAAGAAAATGATAGAGGCTTCATGAATAAAAAAGAGTGCCAGCATGATCGGTGGAAGTAAAAGATAATAGCCCTTTTCATAAAGTAATACAAAAAGTAACACTAGCGACAATACAATAATAGCGACGTTAGCCAAGGTGGTTGCAGTGAGGATACCAGGCAGGAGCATAAAGATCAATGTCGAGAGATAGACATCTTTACTTTTTTGAAAATACTGTCGGCTGAGTGCAAAAAAAAGCCCAATGGTCAAAAATCCAAAAAAAAGGAAAAAAGCCCTTAAGCCTAAAAAGCCTGCATTAAGACTTTCACCCCACCTCATCATATGACCGACAATATCATTTGAAGTATAGAGTATCTTTGCCTCATGCGGGCTAATAGGTGTGGTTGAAGCAAGATAAAAAACAGCGATAGCATAAAAGAAGAATGCTAAAAAGAAATGCTGTTTTTTCATTCTGGGATCTTAGAGTTTCAAAAAGTTATCTAACATTTCATGCCCATATTCACTCATAATAGACTCAGGATGGAACTGCACACCATAAATAGGTTTGTCTTTGATCTGCAGTGACATGATCTCACCATCATCTTTGCTGTGGGATGTTGCGATGACGCTATCTGGCAGCGTCTCTTTTTTCACGGTTAAAGAGTGATAACGTGTAGCCCTGAATTCAGATGGGAGATCTTTAAAAATAGGTGTTTGGGCATCCACAACGATTTGGGACGTTTTACCATGCATCATATTTTTGGCTCTGATCACATCTCCGCCAAATGCCTGTGCAATACTCTGATGGCCTAGACAGATACCAAAAATAGGCGTAGTGTCTGCAAATTCTTTGATCACATCCAGTGTCACTCCTGCATCATCAGGGGTGGAAGGACCTGGTGAAAGAATGATCTTGTCTGGATGTAATGCTTTGATCTCATCAATCGTCATTTCATCATTACGTATGACCTTCAAGTCTGCACCCAGTTCTCTACAGTACTGCACGACATTGTAAGTAAAGCTGTCGTAATTGTCTATCATTAATACCATTTATTTCTTCCTAGTTAAATCTACAGACCAAAAGAATTCAATCCATCTGTCTGCTTCTTGTACAGACCAATCTGGAGCTATTTTAGCACTTTTCTTATAAAAAAGCGAAGCTGTTTTAAAGTTCACGGCAGGATACGCTTTGTGCAAGACCTTCAACACTTCTATCATCGTATCACCGCTATCTACAATATCATCCACAACGAGTACATTTTTGGCCTCCGTCAATTCCGGGATATTAAACACCTTCACACTATCCAGTTTTAGCGTATCTTCGTACCCAATGGTATTGATACTGTAGACTTCCCGGATATCATAAAATTCACCAAGCAGGTGGCCTAAAGAGAGACCTCCTCTGGCAATAGGAATAATCGTGTCAAATTCCCAGTCGATCATTTGAGCCAAAGATCTTGTATCAGCTAAAAAATCTTCATAAGGATAATAGCGCTTTTCCATACTAATAGGCTTTTAACTCATGATAAAGACTGTCACGTTCTATGGGTTGGAAGCCGGAGTTCTTGATCAAGGCTACAAAATCATTCAGGTCCATTCCATGACTGCTCTGTGCTCCTGCTGCAGATTGAATGGACTCTTTTTCTATCGTGCCATCCAGGTCGTCACAGCCAAACTCCTGAGCGATCAGTGCGAGATTGACCGATGCCGTGACCCAATAGGCTTTGATATGAGGAATGTTATCCAGCATAATGCGGCTGATGGCATAGGTTTTGAGTATCTCCTGCCCTGTAGGGAAATCCTTCACTTTGAGAAAGTTGTTGTCTCTTTGGTAGACCAAGGGGATAAAGGCATTAAATCCGCCTGTCTTGTCTTGAAGATCACGTAGTCTTATCATATGGTCTATACGGTGTGCACGTGTCTCTACATGTCCAAAAAGCATGGTAGCATTGCTTTCTTTACCTCTTTCATGCCATTTCTGGTGTATCTCAATCCACTGGTCTGAAGTGACTTTCCCTTTACACAGATATTCACGTACCTCTTCATCAAAGATCTCAGCCCCACCGCCGGGCATGGAATCTACACCATTTTCGATCATCATATCCAACACTTCATCGTAGCTGTATCCATACTCTCTTGTCAGAAAATCTACTTCCGCTGCTGTCATCGCCTTCACATGTAACTCGGGAAATGCTTCTTTGATCTTTCTGAATGCACCCATATACCACTCGACACCATCATTAGGGTTATGTGCTGAGACGATATGCATCTCTTTTGCACCGTTTTGAACGGATTTTTTTACAATATCCAGGATCTCTTCGTGGGTCATAGTATATTGGTTGGGATTTTTTCTACTTGCAGAATATGCACAGAATTTACAGATGTCTGCACAGACATTGGTAGGGTTGATGTGCCGATTTATATTAAAGTAGCTTTTGTTGCCGTATTTCTCTCTACGAATTTCATCGGCGAGTTCACCGAGCGTATAGAGATCTAAGTCATAGAGTGCTTCACCCTCTTCTTGAGTGAGTCTCTCTTTGTTGCGTACCTTTTGTATCAAATCCATTCTGAGAACATCCATAGTTATTTTTGGGTATTATACCAATATAACATTATGGAGAGAATAATTGAATACGCTTGAAACCCAAATAGAGGAATTACTTTATACTAAAGCAGCAGATTTCGAGATCGCCAAAGTGCTTAAAAAGGATATAAAAAGCTACTTTGATACACTTGAAGAGACTTTTGTAAATTCAGGGGGTAAAGACTTTCTTGTGAAGCATACAAAAAAAATAGACAGTATCCTAAAGATCGTCTACAAGGTTGCTACCAGGGATATGTTCGGTGATTATCTTCCTATGAAAAACTCCATCCCTCTGGGTCTCGTCGCATTGGGAAGTTACGGCAGAGAGCAACTCTGCGTACATTCCGATATAGATCTCATGCTTGTCTATAAGGATATTCCTGCGTACAACGTAAAAGGGATCATTGAAAAAATACTCTATATACTTTGGGATACAGGTTTAAAACTGGGACACAGGGTACACACTATTGATGAACTCTATGACGTATCTAAAACCGATATCACGATCAAAACAGCATTGATCGAATCACGTATGATCGAAGGCTCCATTTTCATTTGGACAGAGACACAAAATGCGATCTCCCAAATTCGTCATGACCATATAAAAGAGTTCATACAGCTTAAACTGGAAGAACGAGAACTACAACATCGTAGGTTCCCCCTTACCATGGAACCGAACCTTAAAGACGGATCAGGTGGTTTTCGTGATGCCAACCTCGTTTTTTGGATAGGAAAGATACTCTATAATGTAGATAATATTAAAAATCTGCCTGACAGTGTAGTAGATGAGAAAGAGTATCGTACCTTCCGTATCGCCCTGGAATTCCTCTTCCGTGTACGTTCCGCTTTACACTTAACTGCAGGGAAAAAAGAAGATAAGTTACGTCTTGAACTTATTCCGGACATTGCCCATTTTCTTGGTTACAAAGAGGGTAAGAAAGGTCAAATGAAATGTGCTAAAAAAGTGACTGAAAGTTTAAAGATCATCAGACTTTACAGTACGATCTGGCTCAATATTCTGACCCAGGACTACATCACTGACAATCCTGAAAAAAACTATCTTTATCCCAAAAAAGGTAAGCAAAACTTTAATGGGCTCATTCAACAGCTCACTGCACATGCAAAAAAACCTTTTTATGCCCACCCTACTTTTATACAAAAGTTAATTAGCTCAGAAAAACCTGAACGTCCTGATGGAGCACTCTATCAGACGATCAAGAGTATATTCCACCAGCCGGAAAGTCACTCCATTCTCAAAGTACTATCCTATGCAAGACTCCTGGGCTATACGATTCCACCCATTAAAAAAGTGATCGATCTTCCTCAATTTGACGGATACCATCAATTTGCAGTCGATATGCATTCGATACGTTGTATGTACCACTTGGAACATATAGAGGATCCTTTTATTAAAAAACTTTTTGATGCACTGAATGATGAAGAGAAGGTCATGCTCAAAATTGTCACTTTTTTACATGATGCAGGAAAAGGACGAGAACGTGACCATCACGCTGTAGGTACATCGCTCTTTAAAGTTTTCGCAGAGAAGCTGCATTTGGATCCGGCACATATAGCCATAGGTGAGACACTCATTTTATATCATACATTGATGAGTAAAGTAGCCCAACGTGAAGATATTTATAATGAAAAAACAATTATACATTTTGCCTCTCATTTTCAAACCAAGAAACTTTTGGATCTCATCTATATCCTGACATATGCTGATATGAATGGTGTGGGTAAAGACATCTACAACTCATTTAATGCAAAATTGATCCGAACACTTTATGAGCAATCAATCGAAATTTTGGATAACAAAAGCATGCTCGACGAAGCGGCCAAACGACTTAAAAAAGAACAGACACTCAAACGGAATGCAGCATTCAAACTATTTACCCCAATACAGCAGAAAAAAGTATTACAGATTCCTTCAGATCTACTCTTTTTACGTTACAGTCCACAAAAAATCGTTTCCATTACACAAAAAGCGTTTCAAACCGAGGATTATACATTTAAAATAAGCAACATAAACTACTTAACGATTGAAGTAACGCGTAGAAAACCATTTAATATCTCTTATCTTTTAGGGAAACTCTCCACATTGGGTGTGGTGCATATGGATATATGTAAACTGTTTGATGATCTTAAATATTTTAAAATCGACTTTTCTACTAAAGTGAATGCTGAAGAGATACCACGTATTAAAGAAATTCTTCATGATTCATTTGATGAGACAAAAAAGAGCACCCTTACGTTACCAGATATAGAAGAAGATGAACTTCAGATCGATTGTGAACACTCTAAAACCTATGCAGTAATGTACCTAAACTGTAAAGATCAAAAAGGTTTACTTGCCTATATCATCCATATCTTTGATGAGATGGGTATTGACATTGCCACTGCAAAAATTCATACGCTGAAAAGCCGTGTAAGAGATATGTTCCTCATCGAAAAGAATGGAAAGTTTTGTCATAATGTCGATACGATAATAGATAAACTTACAGGAAATAGATAAGATGTGTGGAATTGTTGGATATATAGGACCCAAAGAGAAAAAAGAGATCTTGCTTGAAGGCCTACAGGAGCTTGAATATAGAGGATATGACTCTGCAGGTATCGCTGTCATTGAAGGAGATAAACTTTCTGAGTATAAAGCTATAGGTAAATTGGACAATTTGCGTGAAAAGACCAAAAAGTATGAAAGTGAAGGTTTTGGTATCTCTATAGGTCATACCAGATGGGCTACACATGGTAAACCAACGGAACTCAATGCACATCCACACTTAGGTGCCTACTCGTATGTGGTACATAATGGGATCATCGAAAATTATCAAGAGTTGAAAAATGAACTGCAAAATGAAGGTGTAAAATTTCTTAGTCAAACCGATACTGAAACGATCGTACATCTTTTTGAAAAATATTATAATTCATCCAATGAGGCTTTTAGCGCTTTTGAAAAAACGATCAAAAGACTGGAAGGTGCCTATGCAACACTGCTTATCACCAAAGCAGCCCCTGATACTATTTTCTTTGCAAAGAATGGTTCTCCTATGCTGATAGGATTTGATAAGGAGGAGATCTATTTTGCTTCTTCTGATACCCCTGTGATAGGTAAAGCCAAAGAGGTCTATTATCTTGAAGATGGTGAGTATGGTTATGTCCAGGACGGCAAGGTACATCTGTTTGACAAGGATGGAAGTACGAGTTTCACTACACAAGCACTGAGTGCGGATAAGATACTAGCCCAAAAAGACGGGTACCGTTTCTTCATGGAAAAAGAGATCTATGAACAGAGTCGTGTGATGAGCGAAACGATGATGGGACGTGTACTTGATGAAGCCATTGCTTTTGATGAACTGGATGAAAACTTCTTCGAAGGGATATCTTCTATCAAGATCTGTGCCTGCGGTACCAGCTACCACTCTGCCCTGGCTTCAGCCTATCTTTTTGAACGTATCGCCAAAGTAAGATGTGATGTAGAGATCGCTTCTGAATTCAGATATAAAGAGCCTTTACTGACAAAAGATACACTCTTCATTACGATTTCACAAAGCGGTGAGACTGCAGATACACTCGAAGCCCTCAAAATGGCAAAACGTGCAGGATTGAAGAGTCTGAGTATCTGTAACGTGGATAACTCTTCTATCGTTCGTGAAAGTGACACTGCCATCCTCACAAGGGCCGGTATAGAAAAAGGGGTGGCAAGTACCAAAGCATTTGCAACACAGACCATGGTACTGTGGATGCTGGCACTATATGCAGGTCAAGAAAAAAGCACCATTTCAAAAGAGACACTTAAGAATGAGATCACTGCGATGCTGCAGACCCCAAAAGCATTGATCGTCACTGATACCTTGCATACCAAACTCAATAGACTCTCCAAACGTTATTTGCATGGACACGGTTTCTTCTTCATAGGTCGAGATATATTCTACCCTCTTGCACTAGAAGGTGCATTGAAACTCAAAGAGATAAGTTATAGACATGCTGAAGGATATCCTGCAGGTGAGATGAAGCATGGGCCTATCGCACTGGCGGACAGTGAACTTTTCACCATTGCACTGATGCCAAAAACGATGCACTATGATAAGATCAAATCAAATGTTGAAGAGCTCAGTGCCAGAGATGCAACGATCTGTGCCATCTCTCCAATACCTTTTGATCTCGCAGATGACTTCATACAAACAACCTACGATGCGCATCCGATGTTAGAATTTTTTGAAATGATGGTGGTGACACAACTGCTTGCATTGGAAATTTCTGTAAGACTTGGAAATGATGTAGATATGCCTAGGAACCTGGCTAAATCTGTGACAGTGGAATAGGAAACCTATGCTTATAGAGTATGATGAGATACCACAAGTAGCAATGGACTTTATGAATGAGGTCCATAAAGAAGATATTGATCTCATCAACGCTATTTTTAAACATATACTTGCCTATGACGGAAGTGAAAAGAGTGCTGCCGCTATAGATAATCTCTATACTCAATGGATAGATCACACGGTTATTCATTTTCAAAATGAAGAGATTAAAATGCAGGAGATGCATTTCCCTCCTTACCTTGCACATAAAGGGGAACATGACAGGGCACTTCAAGAGATGCGCGATCTGTTTACCCACTGGCAGCAGTATAGAGATATCAAGGTACTTAAGATCTATTTTATAGAGACATTACCAGCCTGGCTTCACAATCATATCTCAACGATGGATACCGTAACTGCCCGATTTTTTGCGACAGGTCAGTCAGCATGCGGAGGATGAGACTGCTAAACTGGTCTTTGACGTTCTAAATTCTCAAACCATTGTGTACATAAGGCTTTGTAGATGATCTTATACGCCTTGAGCTTTTGCACATTGATTTCATTTTCTTCGGTGAAATAACGTCTTAAAAAATAGGCTTCGTTTTCTTGATCCAGGTTGAATTCAACACATACCGATGCCAGATCAAAATACTTGTCGTTTATCGCTGCATCTTCCCAGTCTATCAACTGGATCGTTTCTGCAAAGAGTACATTACGAGGATTGAGGTCATTGTGACACAATACCCATTCAGAGGGAAAATCTTTTAGAGTTTCAAATGCATCCTTTACTGCTTTTGATTTTGTCTGAAGCAGTGGTTCTAACAGTAGAGGTTCCTTTTCTATTGTTAAAGTATGAACTTTTTTCAACACTTCTGCAAACTGAAACAGATCATTTTTTTCTAGACTCTCTTTATGTCTGCCCTCTACATATGCTGAGAGTACCAATGCATTCTCTTCATCCAGAAGTAAAGGCTCTGATGCCACACCTTTTTCAAATGCCAATTTTTGTACTTCAAATTCAAATTTTCTGTCTACATCTGTTCGAATGAACTTTCGTAAAATATATTTTTTTTCTTCGCTATGGATCAGATAGTTTTCATTGTTGTAGCCCTGCTTTTCCAAAAGCTGATATGAGTCGATTTCTTTGTTTTCAAAAAGTGCGTATTGTTTCAGTTGATCTATCATTGTTCCACAAGCTTTTGATTCTCTACTTTATACACCCTGTTAGCAATACGTTCACTATCTTCTATCTCATGTGTGATCATAATGGTATGCAGGTTATTTTCAACTGTGATCTTTTTGAGCAGATCAAGCATCTGCATTCTTGTATCGGCATCCAATCCTGTAAAGGGTTCATCCAGAAGCAATATAGGCTCACGGCGTAACAATACCCGTGCAAGTGCAACACGCTGCTGTTGTCCACCTGAAAGAGATGAAACGATAGTATGTTCATATTTTTCAAGACCTACTTCTTTGAGTATGGTTTTTACTTTTTTCAACTCTTCATGTGTGCTTTTCAGTGTTTTACTTATGCCTAGAAGTATATTCTTTTGTACCGATAGGTGTTCAAAGAGGTTATGATTTTGAAATAAAATGCTGATAGGCCGTGCTTCAACCGTCTCATCTATCAACTCATCCTCATCTAACTTGATACTACCACTTGTTGCAGGTAAGAAACCTGCGAGAAGATCAAGAAGTGTGGATTTCCCACTTCCACTTTGACCAACTATCGCTACGATCTCTTTAGGTTTGACCACCATCGTATATGTATACATATCTTCTGCATTTTTATGCTGGTACTTTACATCAATTATCTTTAGCAACGCTACTCCTAAACAGTCGTGGTAATAAAATAAATACACATAATGTGATGGCCAAGAGTATCAAAGCGACTCCAGCAGCATCACTTGTTCGGTACGATCCCATGAGCTGATACAAATACCAGGGCAAGGTTAAAAAGTCGTCCGATCCAAACAATGCAATGATACCCAAATCTCCCAGTGAAAAACAAAAAGACAAGGCAAAAACATAACCGATAGATGACTTCAAGTAGGGGTATTCACAATACACCCACCTTTGCAATGAACTCAAGTTCAACGAAAAGACAAGTTTGTCATATCTTTGACCGGTCTTTTGCATCACAGGAGCTAAAATGGCCAAGGCAAACGGTAATGACATCAGTACGTTTGCGGTGAGAAGTGCGATGGTTGACCATACTGCTATCGGGGCTTCATAGGTTTGGGACAGAAGAAAAAATCCCAGACCCATGATCAATGAAGGCACAGCAAGATAGAGGTTTCCGGAAAAGGAAACGATAGTATTCAAAACTTTTGAAAATGTGTTACTTGGTAAACGATGTCCCAGGATAAAATTTCTTTTTGTATCACTTAAAAAAATAGCGAATAGTACCGTCAATATACTTGAAACTGTTGCGAGTCCGATACTCGTGAAAAAAGATTTGATAAAAAGAGGTTCTGTGAGTATTCTTGTAAATTCTGCACCTAATCCATCAACGATGATAGCAAGTAGCGGTAAGATAAAAAACAGAGAAAACAGACCAATAATAGCTACCTGAAATCGTTTGACATATTTTGTCTCAGACCAGGGAATATAGAGTGCACTTGTTCTTACATTGCCAACACTGGTTCTGAAGTTCGATGAAAAGAGTACCAGCAACGTCGTCATTACAAGTTGTATCAATGCAAGTTTTAAAGCCATAGCAATATCAAATTCAAGTTTCACTGCCTCATAGATAGCCACTTCCAAAGTATTATAAGCAGGTGAACCACCCAGTACAAGTACGATGGCAAAGGAAGTAAAACACAAAAGAAATATGGTTGATGCAATGCTTAAAAGTGTCGTCCTTAAAGCCGGCCACTCTACATAGATAAACCGTTGAAACGCTGTAAAGTTCAAACTTTTTGCAAGTTTGTATTTCTCTTTGGGAATAGATTCAAACACATGCAGCAAAGACCGTGAAGCAAATGAAGCATTCAGATAGACATGTGCTACCAGGATACCTGTTAATCCATACAGGTAAGAACCAAAAGAGTGATCAAAAAGATAGAGGCTTAATTGGTTTACCCATCCATTACGTCCGAGTACAGATATGAGTCCAAAGACAACAATCAGTGTCGGAAGGACCAAAGAGGAGGAGAAAAGTGCCACCAGTAGAGAACGTCCTTTAAAGTTTGACTGGTGAGCCAGGCTCCAGGCTAAAGCCAAACCTACCAATAGAGATAAAAGTGTCGATAAAAAAGCTTGATAGAGCGTAAACTTCAGAAGTGAAAAGACTCTACTGTCAAGTTGTGCTACAGAGGCATCGTCTTGTGAGAGGAATAGTGTAAAAAACAGTACAAAAGCAAACCCTAGCAATAAAAGAGAGACGAACCCTCCTGGCAGTAATGAATTTTTCAGTCTTTTTACATCTTGTAACATCTTTATCTTTCCAATGCTCTCAGCCATTCATTGATAATTTCTTTTCTATGGGCTTCAACTGTTTTACCATCCAGTAAGATCATTTTGGATGGCTGCGTCAGTGTCTCAAATACCTTAGGTAAACCCTCTTTTGTTTTGACAACAGGATAAGCCCAATTTGCTGTAGGGATGATCTCTGCAAAGGTTTCACTATGCATAAATTGTAAAAACTTTTTCGCCAGATCTTTATGTTTGGAAGAGTTGAGCATCGCAGCCACTTCTATCTGTCCGTAATGTCCCTCATTGAAACGTGCACTTTTAAAGTTTGTTCTGTTCTCTTCTATAATGTGATAGGCGGGTGAAGTCGTATAAGATAATACCATATCTGCCTCACCTTTTAGAAACAGACCATAAGACTCGGACCAGCCTTTCGTAATGGTCAATATATGAGGCGAAAGTCTTTTCCAATACTCTCCTGCTTTCTCTTTATAGATTTCTTTAACCCATAAAAGCAAACTAAGCCCAGGTGTGGATGAACGGGGATCCTGAATCACGATCTTAAAATCTTCGGGCATAGCAGCAAGTGCTTCAAAGGATGTTGGAGGATTTTTCACCTTATTTTCATTGTAGACAAAAGCGACATAACTGTAATCATACGGTACAAAATACTCATCAGTATATGGGACAGGCAAATCTAAATTTGAAGTATTCAGATCATGTTTGGCAAACAGTCCCGTTTTGTTGGCAGCTTGTGCTATATTGGTATCCAGACCAAGTAAAATATCTGCTTTGGTGTTTTTACCTTCAAGCTGTATCTTTCGTAACGCACCTATAGAACTGGACAGACCTACAAACTTTACATTGCAGTCATATTCTTTCTCAAATGCTTCTTTTATCTTAGGTCCTGGACCCCAGGAGACAGCAAAAGCGTCATAGGTATAGATAGTGAGTGTGGGTCTAGTATCACTTGCGAATGAAGCGATACTAAAAAGTAGTATTAAAAATAAAGTTCTGATGGGGTTAAACATCATATATTATAACACAGATTAAAAATCATATGCTACTGTAAAACCAACTGTTCTTGGTGCACCAAACTGTGTATAACGAGATTCTGCATACCCGATAGCAGGATCCTGATACCAATAAAATCCTCTTACATAATAATCTTCATCCGTTAAATTTCTTACCCATACAGTTGCTGTCCAGTTATCATAGGTATACTCTAAACTACTGTTAAAGAGTGTGTATGCTGTCGATTTCTCATTATGTGTATTTGAGAAATAATAACTACCCTTACCTTCTGCATTGGCTTTAAATGTCCAATTCTCAACAAATCTATAATCTACCCCTATATTATATTGATACTCAGGTGCATGTGCTGGTGCTCTACCTTCTAAAAATGAAGGTACCAGGTTACCCTGGGCATCATATTCTGCATAGTCATCAAACTTTGACTTTAACAAACCAAGGCTACCATAGAAATGTACAGTATCATTAGGATAATAATCAAGTTCAGCTTCCAATCCATAGTAGTGACCTTCTGCCGCATTAGTCAAATAATCACTCCATTCTTGTAGCGCATATGCATCATATATTTTAACTTGCTGATCTTTTCTTTTTCCATAAAAAAGATTAAGTCTACTGATCAATGTATTCTCAAAATAATTAGCATTTACTCCAGCATCAATATTCCATAAACTTTCAGTCTGATATTCTTTATATTCAGGAGAAGGTACATTATTATCTGCATTGACACCACCAGGTTTATATCCTTTAGATAAACTGACATAATATAAGTGACTATTGTCATGTTGATATTGTAACCCTATTTTCCCACCAAATAAATTTTCATCAGTATGGATATTTGAATTATCTGAATCAGAATAACTTACTTCCCATTTTTCTGCCCTAAAACCTGTTGTTAGTGTTAACTTTGGTGTTAAAGTACTATCTAACTGGCCATAAATTGCCCTATTTTTTGTTGAATAGTCATTTGTAAATAGAACATAGACATCTTCTTTTCTACGGTTTCTTGTCAAATCTTCTGAATAGTTTTTAAGATATACTCCCATTGTCCAATCAGTAGAATTATTAAAGATACGACCCTCTTCATCTGAGACCAATCTAACATCCATATCTGTTTGCTCACGATCTCTCAAATACTGGTCAAAATAGCTATATGGGCCAAGAGTATCAGAAAATTCTCCAACATACGACCAATCTTCATCATAACTATATTCAAGATCTGAGTTACTGTGACTGACTTTAGACACTAAATGCATTTTTGGATTCACTTGATAGGTTGATATTAAAGAAAAAGCATCTGTTTTTTGTGTATCTTTTCCTTGTTCATCTGAATGTGTTGTTCTTGTATTATCAAGACTAAAAGCATCGTAACCGTTGTCAACATCAATATGCATATAGTTCAGGTCTATCGTATGATTATCAGAGGCAAACCAACGTAACTTTGCTTTTGCTGTTAATTCATCTATGTTATTGGTATCATCTTGACTAATTTCATTACCTTCACTGTCTATATGCCAATTTTTCATAAAGCCATCACTGGTATTTTTATAGATTGAAAATCTACCCAGTAGCGTATCTTCGATAAGCGTACCACCTATAGCTGCACCCAATGCTTTTGTATTATAATTACCTACAGTAGCTTCTATATGACCTTCAGTCTCTTTTGTTGGTTCGTTACTTTGAATATTAACAACCCCCGCCATACCGGTTGCTCCAAATGTTGTTCCCTGTGGCCCACGTAAAACTTCTATTTGATTGACATCAAAAAGTGTTACAGCCAAAGCACTTTGACTAAATTCTATTCCATCAATATTCAGACCAACAGATGGATTCACAGGAGTTGAAAACTGACTTCTTTCTCCTATACCACGGATCTGTATATAGTGTGCTCTTGATGCACCGCTTGCAAAATTAACATTTGGTGTTTTACCAATTACTTCTTCAAAAGCGGAAGATGATTTATCATAGATCTCCTCTTCTCCTATGACAGATACACTATTAGCTGTTTCTGATAGCTTTGCTTCCCTAAAATCAGCACTAACAACAATTGGATCAAGTGTTACCTCTTCTGCAAATGCAGGTATGTTCAATAATGCATAAGCTGCGATCATTGAACCAGTTAAAATTTTTGTTTTCATTGTATTCCCCTTAAAATATGTATATGAAAAAAGGGAGAAAAAGTAGATAAAAAATGATACATGATGTATCGAAGACGTTTATATACGATTCTCTTCCCTACGCTGGTATTATCCAGTTCAAGTTCAACGGGTCAAGCTTTTGAGCTATCTCAGCTTAGATCTTACAAGACCTAGCACCCCGAGAGATTGATGACTACTTATACAAGAAATAAGCTATTATAATGCTTAAATCAGCGTAGAGAAATCGTATATTAATTAAACTGATGCCAAAAAGGTGTACCGACAGTAGGTGTGGAAGGTGAAGCAAATTCACGCTCTTTCATTACCCCTGCTTCGTACCCCAGACGGCCTGCCTCGACAGCCAGTCTAAAAGCATCTGCCATTTTTACAGGATCCTGTGCTAAGGCTATGGCTGAGTTCAGTAGTACTCCATCATAACCAAGTTCCATTGCCTGGGTTGCATGAGATGGTTTACCTATACCTGCATCAACGATCAGCTGTAGGTCCGGAAACTGCTTACGAATAGCGATAAGATTGTCCGGGTTCATCAGTCCTTTTCCAGAACCTATCATAGAGCCCCATGGCATAATGATCTTACAGCCCACATCTGCCAAACGCTTTGCAACCACCAGATCATCTGTGGTATAAGGGAATACTTCGAACCCTTCTTTTATAAGCACCTCAGCAGCTTTTACTGTTTCAAACGGGTCTGGTTGCAAATTGTACTGATCCCCTATGACTTCAAGTTTTACCCAATTCGTACCAAATACCTCTCTGGCCATCTGTGCTGTGGTAATAGCCTCTTTGGCAGAGTGTGAACCTGCTGTATTGGGTAGAACTTCTATGCCTAAAGATTTTATGATATCCCAAAACGGGTTACCATTTCCCTCACCGGCTGCTTGACGTCTCAACGAAACTGTGACGATCTGAGCACCTGAAATCCTAATTGCATCTTCCATATTTGCCGGACTCGGATAGAGTGCAGAACCTATGAGCAGTCTACTGTTTAATGTTTTCCCGCCTATCTGCCATGTATTGTTGGTTTCCAACTGTTTAGTCATTTCATCCACCTTGTACGGGAGCCAAAATATCTATGGTATCTCCCTCTTTTATCATTGTTTCATCATATTTGGCAATGGGAACAAACGTCGTATTGACAGCGACAGCAAAACCTTTGACTTTATATTCAAGTGCTTCTATCATCTGACTTACATTTAAATTGTTTTCAAGCTCTTTTACTTCACCGTTCACTGATACTTTTATCATTGATATACCCCTCCATTTAATGCTTCTTCCACAACTGCAGGTGCCAATAGATAGCCATGTCTGTACAAACCGTTAATGCGTGTCATCTTTGAAGCATGCTCGATCTTTGGCAAATTATCTCTGAGTGCCGGACGACAATTTGTCAGCATATTGACGATACGTGCTTCCGCAAACCCTGAGTGCATACTGTAGACTGCTGAGAGCAGTTCCAGACTAGAACGTACAGACATTGGGCTTTTATCTTCACTCTCTATCTCTGTTGCACCGATAACATACCTATGATTAGGTCGTGGAACGATATAGATCTTATAGCGTGGGTGTAACATACGTGTAGGTCTGCTTATATTTACCTCAGGTGCATCCAGCCAAAACACCTCTCCGCGTACACCACGTAGATCACTGATGTCATCCTGGGCACCCAGTCCTCGTGAATCAAATACCCAATCAAATGTTTTACTCTCATCCCCAACTGTAATCGTACCCTCTGAGATGTGAGTCACTTTCGTCTCTTCATGCCACGTAACATCTGGGTGTGCAAGCAGATAATCACTTGATGCTTTCATAAAACGCTGTGCATCCACCTGCCCTTCATGTGGTATAAAGAACGCTTTAGCATGTTGTTCCAGATCTGGTTCAAGCTGTGTCAATGCCTGTCTGTCCAGAAGCTTGATTTCCGATGCTTTCTCTACTTTTGACTTTAATGTATCGATAAAATGATCCAGCTCATTATAATCTTGAGGATGTGCAGTGATGATACTGCCTTCCTGCTGATACGCATCTGCAATACCGATCTGTTCCAACAGAGCAGGCCAAAGTGCAATAGAGCGATTTCCATGATCAAAAATAACAGACTCTGCACTTTCCAATTCTGCAAAGACAGCGAGCATACCCGCAGCAGTGATACCTGCTGCCTTATCGCCATAGGCTGTGTCTTCATCAAAAAGTTTTACTGTGTGGCCACGTTGTAGTAGGTTAAGTGCCAGCACTCTACCTACTAAACCAGCACCTGCAATACCTATATTCATGTTTTTACTTTTCTTCTATCTTAGCTGCTTCAACATAGACTTCTGAACCCATCTCTTTAAATTTCATGGACATTTCATTCATTCCCTGTTGTTTTGCACTCTCTACATCTGTTCCCAGTGAATCTGCATATTCACGTACATCTGCAGAAATTTTCATAGAACAGAACTTTGGTCCACACATAGAACAGAAGTGAGCCACTTTAGCTGCTTCCATTGGAAGTGTTTCATCATGGTAGTCTCTTGCACGCTCAGGATCAAGACCGATATTGAACTGGTCTACCCATCTAAACTCGAATCTTGCTTTACTCATCGCATCGTCTCTAGCACGTGCTCCAGGGTGTCCTTTAGCTACATCTGCAGCATGTGCAGCGATCTTATAAGTGATAAGTCCCTCTTTTACATCTTCTCTGTCTGGAAGTCCCAAGTGCTCTTTAGGTGTTACATAACAAAGCATCGCACATCCGTACCAACCGATCATTGCTGCACCGATCCCTGATGTGAAGTGGTCATACCCTGGCGCGATATCTGTTGTTAACGGCCCAAGTGTATAGAATGGCGCTTCATGACACCACTCAAGCTGCTTATCCATGTTCTCTTTGATCATGTGCATTGGCACGTGCCCTGGACCTTCGATGATCGTTTGTACATCATGTTTCCATGCAATTTGTGTCAAACGCCCTAACTCTTTAAGTTCAGCGAACTGTGCTTCATCATTTGCATCGGCTGTACTTCCCGGACGCAGACCATCACCAAGTGAGAATGTGACATCATACGTTTTCATAATTTCACAGATCTCTTCAAAGTGCGTGTTCAAAAAGTTCTCTTGGTGGTGATGTATCATCCATTTTGCCATGATCGCTCCACCACGAGAAACAATACCCGTCACACGTTTTGTTGTCATTGGTACATGGTGCAGTAAAAGTCCAGCATGAATTGTAAAGTAGTCTACCCCTTGTTCTGCCTGCTCGATAAGCGTATCACGGAATACTTCCCACGTAAGATCCTCAGCGATACCATTTACTTTTTCAAGTGCCTGATAGATAGGTACTGTCCCGATAGGCACTGGAGAGTTACGGAGGATCCAGTCACGTGTCGTGTGAATGTTTTTACCTGTTGAGAGATCCATCACTGTATCTCCACCCCAGCGTGTTGACCATACCATCTTCTCTACCTCTTCAGCGATACTTGATGTCGTTGCTGAGTTACCGATGTTTGCATTTACTTTTACAAGGAAATTACGCCCGATGATCATCGGCTCAACTTCCGGGTGGTTAATGTTACATGGGATAACTGCACGACCCGCAGCAACTTCCTGACGTACAAATTCCGGTGTGATCACCTCTGGCAGGTTCGCACCGAAATTTTCACCCTTCAGTCTTGCTTCTCTCTCTTCGTCTTGAAGATACGCTTCGTTCATCGCTCTATCTTGGTTTTCACGAATTGCAATGAACTCCATCTCAGGCGTAATGATCCCCTGTCTTGCATACCAAAGCTGAGAAACATTTTTCCCTTTTTTAGCACGAAGTGGTGTACGTACAAGTCCTTTTGCACCTGCTGTGACGAACTCAAGTTGTTCATCTGTGTTGTAACCATTGTCTTCAGGCGCCATAATGCGTCCCTCATACTCTTCTACATCACCACGCGCTAAGATCCACTCTTTACGGATCGCAGGAATACCCTGACCTACATCAATATCTACAGTTGGGTCTGTATAGGGACCAGATGTATCGTAAACTCTGAGTTTTGATTCATCACCCAAAGTGATCTCACGTACTGGTACTCTTATATCTTTATGTATTTCACCCTTGAGATACACTTTTTTAGACGCAGGAAATGGGTCTCTGGTTAAAAGTTCATTGGATGTTGTTAATGTGTCTTTGTATGCTTTTGTCATAATATTCCCTTAAAATGTTATATTTAGGGAAGAGGTGTAGAAATTAATGAAGTTATAAATAAAAAAGCTCTTTATGCATAATATTTATAGTTAATAATTAGATACAAGTCTCTTCCTTACGCTGGTATTGTCCAGTTCAAGTTCGACGGGTCAAGCAATTGCTATCTCAGCTATGCATCAGATATGTTCCCATAAATGATCAAAGCTCCCCGAGAGGTTGAAGCCGTACTATAGTGTAAAAATGATAAAAATAAGCTTAATTAAATAGGTAATATAGTAAGAAGGAAAAGATATATAAAAGAATTAAAAATAGTTTTAGAATGTACCCTTTAGTGTGTCAGAAAAGATCTGACCCACCGACGGATATCTAGCTACTTAGAAAGTATACGTTACACCTACGTTGATAGTATCAACAGTAACATCTTCTCTCACGGCAACATTATCAAATCCTGTATCATCATACAGGTTTGTATAGTCTGCAAAGACACCGATATTTTCAGTCACTGCATAGTTTGCACCTAGGCCCCATTGGAAACCACTTTCTGAAAATGAAGGACCCTTGTCAAATGTAGTTTCTCCGTATCCAAGTAATGCGTATACTTTAGCATCACCGATCGGGTACATTGGCTTCACATAGATCGCAGTATTTTCAAGACAGTCCGTTAAACCGGCATATCTAGCCTCTACACCGATATATGGGTTGAAGTTGTAACCTGCCAGTAAAAGTGTTGCATCACCGTCGTGCTCACCGAAGTTCCCTGAAGCATCTAAATTTATATATGTATACCCTGCACCTACATAAAAAGATCCCGTTGATTCATCAACTTCTGGTATAGTGACTTGCGGTTCTACCGGAGTAGTGAAATCCCCACCTGCAAATGCGAATGTATTCATTGCCAACAGGGCAACGATTGATAGTGAAACTTTTTTCATTTTTTCTTCCTTATATTTTAAATTCTTAGAAAAGTGGTGATATTATATCAATTAATATTAAAATGTCAATAGAGAAATGCGATTTTTATCATTTTCTGGCTACAAGCCGATCTCCGTTCCTTTTGAAAAAGGTAATGATTGCCTATTCTTCCGTCTTCATATCGACCAGTTCAGCCAGGAGCTCTTCTATCTCTTCTTCTTCAAGTTCATTACGACCAAGCTCTTCTATGATAGCAAAACATTCTGTTCGCATCTCTCTCATCTCTTCGAGATCTTCTTTTTGTTCCTTAGAAGCAGATTTTGCTTTGTCTATGGCTGCAAAAAGTTCGTCAATAGCGACTTCCAGATCCGGAATGATCTCAAGTTCTAATAGGTTTTTGAGTTTTTCTGCTGGTGTCATTGTCTGTTCCCTATGTTTATTTTTATGTATTGTAGCGAAATAAATGTCTAATCGCTCAAAAAAATGATCAGATTGATCATTTTTTCTTTTCACTCCTGGATGCCATCATGACGATGGCCACAGTAAGAAGCGCACCCATAAAGACAATGCTGTAACCTGTAGGTAAGTCATAGAAATAAGAGATAACAATGGCTCCGATACTAAAAAACCATCCAAAAAGGAAACTGACAAGCAATGGTCTTTTTGCATTGAGAGACATCGAAACAAAAGGTGGTGCGATCAAAAGTACAAAGACGACGAAAACACCTGCAAGTGAAACGGAAGAAGTAACCGTGATCGCAAGAAGCGAAAAGAAAAAGAGTTCTCTGAAAAAACCGTTTAATTTCGGATAGACAAAGTAAAGTGCCATGGCGATGAAAGCATAGATAATTGTACTTTGCAACACATCATGAAGGGGCGTGAAAAGTATATCGCTTGCAAGAAGCGATTTGAAATGCTCCATACCTTCGGAGGAGTGTGAAAGCACCATCATGATCCCACTCGCACCCAAGATATAAAGGATCCCTATAAAGGCTTCCAGATGAAGTTTCCTCGTCGAAGCGAAAGCGATCAAAAAAGCACACAGCAATGCAAAGCTCAGGGTCAGAGGGTAAAAATACTCCTCATGAAAATACCCAAGGCTGATCGATGATCCTAGCGCTGCGAACTGAGCGATAGCAAGGTCAGTAAAGATGATCCCCCGTTTTAGGATCTCTATACCAAAGTAAGCGTGAAGCATCACAAGCACCACAACCAGAGCAATCGGAATAAGTAAAATATCTATCATTTGATCGCACTCGTAAGATAGTCAAAAAGGGCGCTCAGGTTATCAATATCTTCAAGTGCCTCTATATCATGCGGCATAAGTATGATCTTGATACCCGTTTTTTGGCTGATAAAATCAGCGGTTTTTGTTGAGTGATAGACATCATGCAAAATACAGCACGGCTGCTCTTTTTTAATCAGTTCAATGATCTCGATCGTATGTTTTGAAGAGGGCGGTATCCCCGGAAGCGGTTCGATCGTTCCGCTATTCACAAGACCGTACTCTTTATTAAAATACGCAAGGTTATCATGAAACTGAATGACCTTCAACCCTTTTTTATCTTTCATTTTCTTCTTCCAAACAGCCATTTTCTGCTGCCAAGATTTAGAAAATTCATAATAGTTTTTTTGATACGTATCTTTGTTTGCTGTATCTATGCTACTAAGAAACTCCTCTATGACCTTTGCCAGGCTCAGGATATTTTTCGGACTGATATGAAAATGTGGATTCCCGTCAGGATGGATATCGCCATGTTTTCTGTCGACACTTTTTGGCTTGTTGATAAGCTTGATGTGGTGCGAAAGATTTAAAAATGTTTTCGTATTGGGCATGGTTTTTGGATTACCGGCACGATTGATGATCGGCGGGAGCCAACCTATCTCAAGCTGTCCGCCATTCATGATCATCGCGTCTGCATTTCTCATTTTACTGATAAGCGAAGGACGGGGAATAATAAAGTGAGGGTCCCACTTTCCTTTTGCCAAAACCGTTACCTTGACATCGTCTCCACCGATCGTTTTGGTCAATGCACCAATAAAAGGATAACTCACCGCAATATTAAGCTGTGCTAGCAAAGTTAACGGTAAAAGTGTCAATAAAACAAATATCTTTTTCATATTAGAAAGCATGTGCCGCGTGCGCACCGATAGCAATATTTGCCTGTAACATGATCGTATCGAGGTTCTGTCTTAAACCAGCTTCGTCATACATGGCTTCATTACGGTTATACTGAAGTCTAAAACGTGCAAATTCACTCGTGTGGTATTCAACCATGGCTGAGTACTTGTTGAAATCATCAACTTCATTCATATCGACACCATCCTTTGTAATATCATTTTGATATATTGTATCATACCGCACACCCATTCTCCAATTTTTATCATGGGTATAGATGAGCTGAGAATAGAGACCGCTCTGTTCTTTATTGATATCTGCAGAGGCAGTTGGAGTATATTGTACCCCATCAAGCTCTCTGTTTAGCCACTCCGTTTGCCATTTAAAAGATCGGTAAGAGTCAAACGCATGCAACACTACCAGATCAGCCCCGTAAAGCTTTCCATCACCTTTAAATACATGAGCTTCATCACCCTCATCCTCACTATGGTCTATGAGAGAATCACCCTGTGCATAAGAGAGTCCACCAAAGATCGTCGTATCACCGATATCAAAAGAGGATTTCACGTAACCTACATAAAGAGATGGCGCATCCGTACCCTCAATGTGATCTTCTCCCACACTTGTCCATACATTTTCTAATTCTACTGAACCATTGCCAAACATTTGTTCATTTTCACCTTGAAGTACTTCAAGTCCTGCCATAAGATAAAACGGCGTTGGGGCTGTCCATTGGACCTGAACACCCAACTCATTGATACCGTGTGTTCCCAAAAATGATTCATAGACGAGTGGCATATCTCCAAAATCCCAATAGTGATGGTGTTGTGCATTGATATATCCGAAATTTGAGAGAAGTTTACCACCTCTTAATCTTAGTCCATTTCCCAGCGCAGTCGAGGTAAAATAAGCCTCTTCAACTTCTACACCTTCTTGACTGAAGTGAAATGTAGCATCCATACTGAAAAACGGATCCACACTGCTTGAAAGGATCAGCTCCGCATAGTTAAAATTAAATCCCTGGTTTGCATTATAGGTAGCCTCATTACTGCCACCGTGTGCATGTTCTGCGTAGAGACCATGTGCAATACCAGGAAGTCCAAGATGAGAGAGCTCATCGTCGTTTATACTACGATTTACATAAGAGACGTCAGTAATGAGAGAGATATCCGGAATATATTTTGAACTGTCAAACGTTCTTTTTTCTTCATCTAAAAGTTGTGCTATATCACCGTAAGCCAAGCCGGCACAAAGCATACTTGTTAATACTATTTTTTTCATAGTGTATATCCTTAATTATTAATATTTTTGTTTTTTTTAAATGGTTTTGGTTGAATTATTTTTTGATTATGCAAAATATATCGGAGGTGCAGTCGCATTAAACCCTAGTGCTAAAAATATGTCGGTATATTGAGAATGTTTGACAATATCAATCTGCTTGAATTGTGGTACCTCTGTATAGTCAAAGCTTGCATTAACAACAACCTTTTCCACTTCTCTTCTTATTGTTATTGAAGGATTCTCATTGATCACAACCACATCTTTAGTATGTTGATAAAGCTTGATCTTGTGAGATGTATCACAGACGTTACATTCTGAGATCTCATCCTGATCATAATGCTGAAAGTGAATGATTGTACTCTGGGATGTCCAAACAAAAAGAGCAATAAGTAGTAACTTCACAGAGTGTTGTAGTTTCATAAAAATTACCCCCTTTTGTATGATTAAATTAAATAAATTGTTTCACTATTTATAGATTACACTGACGCCAAACATGATGGACATGTACCATTGATAATCACATTATTAATTTCATAATTTGGCAATGTGATATCAATATTTTTAATACACTCTACACTATTGCACTTTACACAAACAAAATGTGCATGTGGATTTAGTCGGACCTCAAAATATCTTTTTTTATCATTGGATTCAAAGGCATTCAAGATACCCTCTTCCTCAAATTTAGAAATATTTCTATAAAAAGTCGCTTTATCCATAGAAATATCATTTTTGATCTCTTCATAACATAGAGGCCTGTCTGCTTCTTTTAATATCTCTAAAAGTTTTACTCTTGCAGTGGTAAGCTTGATATTTTTATCTTTGATCAGTTCTTCTATTTTCATGGTGGAATTATAACTGAAAACTTATTAAATGCGACTAAGTTGCAAATGGGTTATATTAAATAGTGTTTATTATAGATTTAATTGAATTGTATGGTTAATTGAGAGAGTATAATTGAAGACATATGACCGAATGCAACAAAGCGATTCGGTCAAAGATGTAATAATATGCAAGGATTTAGTGGCAGCCGCAGCCTGTTCCGCAACTTTCACCTTCAGTTTTTGCAGGTGCCGAAGCTGCTCCTGCACCTGTACTACACGCACTTACACCTGGAGGTGTCGTTGGTTGTACAGCTGAGTTGTCTGCTCCACCCTCAGCATTTACTTTATCGATAAATGCAAGAAGATTCGATGCAGCTTCCTGGTAACGCTTAGCCGTTTCAGAATCTGGCTTATGGTATGTTACCGGCATACCAGTATCTCCACCGACTCTGATCGCTGGTTCTATTGGGATACGAGCGATCACATTTGTATCGTACTCTTTAGCGACCGGTTCTGTTGTACCCATACCAAAGATATCAGACTCAGTATCACATGAAGGACAGATGAATCCACTCATATTCTCAATGATACCCGCAGTTGGGATATGGAGTTTTTGGAACATGTCTAATGAACGTCTACTGTCATCAAGAGAAACCTCTTGTGGTGTCGTTACTGTGATACCCGCAGTGATAGGTACAGCTTGTGCAAGTGAAAGCTGTGCATCACCAGTTCCTGGAGGCATATCGATCACAAGTACATCCAGTTCAGACCAGAGAATATCTCTCAAGAATTGCTCGATCGCTTTCATGATCATAGAACCTCTCCAGATAAGAGACGTTCCTGGTTCCATTAATGAACCCATAGACATAATTTCAACACCATAGGCTTTTAATGGTACTGCTTTGTTCCCTTGGATCTCTGGTTTTTGATCTTCAACACCCATCATACGAGGAATGTTCGGTCCATAAATATCTGCATCAAGAAGACCTACTTTTTTACCTTGCATTGCCATAGCAACTGCAATGTTTACAGAAGTGGTAGATTTACCAACACCACCTTTACCTGAACTTACCATTACAAAGTTCTTAATATGTGGTGCGATATTCTTACCGCTTACTGAGTTAGACATTTGTTTTGGTGCTTCCGGCGCAGTGATATTAATATTCACGTCTTTGAACCCAAGTTTATTGAGTTCATTGGTTGCTTCAAGTCTAAGTTGTGCTTTTACCTCATCAGCCGATGAAGTAATATCTATTGTCAAACCTATAGTATCACCATTGATAACTATATCTTTGACAAAACCGAATGTGACGATATCTTTCGTAAAGCCCGGATATGTAACGTTCTTCAACGCTTCTAATACATTTTCTTGTGTCATGTTCTTTATTCCTAACTTAATTTTATTTCGTTAATGATATACGAGTTATACCACTTGAATCTTAAATTAGATTGAAAAAATAGACCAATATCGTAAATAAGAGTAAATTTGTCCGATAAAGTATGACTAAAGGGTTCTGTGAGTATAATTCGTTACAATTTGATACACACTATACTTGGTATAGATTTTTTAGGAATAAACTTGTCAAACACTACTTTGATACTTTTAGGAGCAGGAAGCTCCTCAAGATTTAAAATGAAGATGAAAAAACAGTGGCTCTATACTGGAGAGATCCCTTTATGGTTACACGTTGCTGAACACTTTGAAAAAAATGCCAATTTTGATCAGATCATCATCGTATCCACAAAAGACGAAATACGTCTGATGAAAAATTTTGCTTCCTATACCTATATTGAAGGGGGCGAAAGTAGACAAGCATCACTCACCAATGCGCTTCAGAAAGTAACTTCAGAGTATGTACTTGTCAGTGATATCGCTAGGTGCTGTGTCCCTTCAGATATGATACAACGTATCATGGAGTCTAAAGAAAAAGGGGCCTGCATCGTACCTGTACTCCCTGTCACAGATACGCTCTATCTTGATGACAGACCTATAGATAGAGACAAAGTAAAGATCATTCAAACCCCTCAACTCTCTGTTACTAAAATGCTCAAGAAAGCACTTGAAACTGAAACGATATTCACAGATGACAGTTCTGCGATCGCTTCTCTTGGGGAAAAGGTACATTTTGTGGAAGGCTCAGTGGATGCGCATAAACTCACCACCATTGAAGATCTGAAAAAACTCTCGTGCATTCAGGCACCTTCAACAAAAACACTCACGGGCTTTGGAATAGATATACATCCTTTTGAAAACAACAAAGAGATGTTCTTATGCGGTGTCAAGATAGATGTCGACTACGGCTTTAAAGCACACAGTGATGGGGATGTTGCCATCCATGCTCTGATAGATGCACTTTTAGGTGCTGCAGGCATGGGGGATATTGGTGAACTTTACCCAGATACGGATGAGTCCTATGCCGGAGCAGACTCTAAAGTATTACTTCAGGACACCGTAAAAAAGATAACCTCTTTTGGGTATACCATAGGCAATGTAGACCTTACTATCATGGCTGAGGCACCAAAACTACTACCTTATAAGGAAGAGATGAGAACCACACTTGCTTCCATACTCGGTATTAGGAAAAACTTTGTCAATATCAAAGCTACAACAGCTGAAAAACTTGGCTTTATAGGACGAAAAGAAGGTGTGACAGTACATGCCGTAGCAAACTTAACTTATTTGAATTGGAAAAACATATGAAAATAATCATTGTAGAAAATGAACTCTATTTGGCACAAAGTATCGCCTCTAAACTAAATGAAAATGGCTATGTGACTGAGATATTTAGTTCCATTAAAGAGGCCATGAACAGTCAGGGTGATGTCTATCTGCTTTCGACAAATTTACCAGGACAGAACACTTCACCGCTTATCAAACAGTTTAAAGACAAGATTATCATTTTGATGGTGAACTATATCAATAATGATACGGTGGGAGAACCACTGAAACTGGGTGCAAAAGACTATATCGTTAAACCATTTATGTTAGAAGACCTCATGCGGAAGATAGAGCATTATAAAGAGTACCAGTCACTGAAACGACAAACCTCTTTATACCAAGAGTATATGGAAAATCTTCTTCAGGATATTGAGACAAGTTTTGATATAGAGCAGATCACTACACCGCTTGTCATAGAGACAAACTATCAAAGACTTGTAGATAAGATCGTGTTTGAACATGCAAGACAAACAAACACCCTGCTTAGATTTATCCCTTTAAGTGATAAGAACTGGAAGGAGAAGATACAAAGCAGCAGTCATTCTTCTCTCCTTTATATTACTGAGATCCATCAACTCAAGAAGACAGACAAAGAAGCGCTGCTGGAGATGTTGAAGGATTATGATTTCATTTTATGCAGTACCACAGAATTGGAGTCTGATTTCGAGACCATTACGCTTAACACAGACTCTAAACTCTATGACCAAAATGAGATCTTGACCATTGATGACTATGTCAAATTCATTGTAAACAGTTTTCAATACAAATTTCCGGATACAGAACTCTCTAAAAAATTGGGGATCTCAAGAAAAAGTTTATGGGAGAAAAGGAAGAAATATGGTCTATTCAAAAAGAAATAAATCACTCTATATAGATACTGAGGCCCTTTCTACTCTGGCCTTGGTGAAGGCAGGACTTATCTCTCCGGTAGAAAGGCTGATGAACAAAGCAGAAGCGCAGAATGTCGATGAGACCAAAATGTACAAAGGGGTACCTTTCCCATTTTCTTTTATCCTTGCACCACAAGGTAAAAAAAACCATCAAACCCTGCAGACTCTGAAAAAAGATGAGATCGTTTCACTCATCAATGATGGGAATATAGTAGGTGAACTGATAGTGGAAGAGACATTTGAAGTCGATCCTGTACAGCGTCTACAAAATATCTATGGTACTGCAGATACAACACACCCAGGTGTAAGAAATACCATATCCAGACTAGGTAAAATAGCTGTATCCGGGGAGTATACTGTCACCTACCCACTGATAGAAGACAATATGAAGCGTATCAGAAACATGATCACAAAGACAGGTGCTAAGCATATCTCATCTATGATGCTTGCAGCGAACCCTTTAAACCGTGCGCACGAAAGAATGATCCGTGAGGCTATCACTAATTCCGATCTCCTTGTGATCTTCTTACGTAAACCTTTTACCTCTGAAGGTCTTCGTTATGACATACGCCATAATGCCCTCACTACGTTTGTGGATAACTTTTTACCACGCAATAAAGTTATCATCATTCCATTTGAAAACACTTATATCTTTGCAGGGTATAATGAGCTCATTTTAGATGCACTTTTAGCGAAGAATTATGGATGTAACCAGCTGGTCATGGGTAAAAACCATGGTGGACTGGGTCTGTATTATGATAAAAACCGTCTCAGCTCTGTCTTTGACCGTTGCCAGGATATCAATATAGAGATCAAAACCATCGATGAGCTTGTTTATTGTGACACATGCAAAACACTCGTCAGTACACGAACCTGTCCTCATGGGCAACATCACCATGTACATTATGACTCTGCATCCATCATGAAGCTCATACAGGCAGGACTCATTCCTCCTTCTATCCTGGTCAGAAAAGAGGTCTCTGCAAATATCCTTGCAGCGCTTTTACCTGACAGATTTGAGAACCTGCAAGAGATGCATTACTCTTTGATGCCTGGTTCAGGTCTCTTGGAACAGCAGAGTGAGGAACAGTTTTATCTGAAACTCATCGAACTCTATCAGACATCATCATTGACATAAAACAGGGGATCTCATGACAATACAAAAGCTTTTTCTCACATTCTTTGGTGCAGGACTTAGCCCCAAAGCACCTGGTACAGTAGGTTCATTGGCTTCGCTTCCTGTAGGCCTAGCACTGCTTTACTACTTTGGGTTGGAAACACTTTTTATGTTGACACTCGCCATTACCATTATAGGTATCTTTGAAGTGAATAAATATGAACAAAAAACAGGTATCCATGACCACCAACAGATCGTTATAGATGAAACAGCAGGTATGTGGCTTAGCCTTATGATCGCCTATTCAACGGCTGTGACAATGCACTATCCTTATGCAGTACTCTTAGCCATTGTATTCAGTTTTGCGGCATTTCGTCTTTTTGACATCTGGAAACCCTCAACGATAGGCTGGATAGACAGAGAGCTTAAAGGTGGTCTGGGAGTGATGCTTGATGATGTATTGGCGGGGATCGCCGGTGGATTTTTAAGTGCTGCAATACTGATGGCGATTGAGAAACTGATTTAAACGTCTCTTTTCCCTCTGCACCATCCCCTCTTTACGCGTTTCTTCTGCGTATTTGGAAATGCTTCAAAGAACATCCCTATTACCGCTGAGATCATGATCAAGTAGGCTATAAACCTTGTCAAACTCGCGATCAAAGACTCATAGGCCAAAAGTCCCATAGTACTGAGCATATAATGAAAATCATGAATCGCATCTACACCTAAAAAAGATTTATATGCCGGAAGTATACGGCCTTCATGTGCTGTAGAGAGATACCAGGCTGTATATTGAAGAGAGAAACCCACAAAGAAGAGTGCTATCAGTGCGGCAAAGAGGTTACCTCTTCTATAGTAATAATAGGCGATCAATCCAGGGAAAAGCAACTGGAATATCGTTCCATTGGCCATAGTAAGAAACTCTGGACAAGGCAAGATGTAGCAGACACCATGTCCCGCTTCATGCACAATACCCAAAGTCTGATTGGCTACAAAAAAGTAAAGGGTAAATATCCTCTGTGCCCAAGAGTCACTCTGTGCATAACCAGGTTCCCATGGTGCATAATGGGGGAAGAGCAGAAGAAATGCAACAAAAATCCCTAATGTGACCCTCTTTGCCACTGTTTTGGAGTGCAAAGAAGATGCTGACTGCTCTCGCTCATCATGATCGTAATGTAAATGTTTAAAAGGATTTTTGTCAGGCATCGATCAAACGCTTTAATATCTGCTTGATGAGCGTTTCATACGCTTTGAGTTCTTCTGCTTCCAAAGCACTTCCTGAACGGAATTTTTTATGGTATTTCTCTAAAGCGTTCCTTGATGTGTCATCCAACCATCTCTCTTTAAATGTCTGATCCATTTCCATATCGAACACTTCTCTTTTGGCATGGGAAGTCTGTGCAACCTTCATGGTGTGGTAGATCGCACGTCCCAGTAAGATATAAGGGAAATTTCTATTTTCCATAGGCCCCATCTCTAAGTAGTGTTTACCCATTGTTTGACCCAGAACTTTTACTTCGGAAAGTTCATTAAAACCCAAATACGCACCTGCACCACCTATCAATGCCCCTATGGCTCCACCCAAAAGAAGTGTATGCCCCGCAAAAAGCAGGTCGATACCTGCACCCGTGATGGCACCTGAGGTCATACCTGTAATGAGAAGCTCTTTACGTGTCAAACCAAACACAGAAGCTGTCTCTTCAGAAAAAAGGTCCAACCCTTCAAATGTTAACACTTTCTCTTTTTTTTGAAGGTGACCATGGTTCCAGATATCTTCGATATCCTTTTGTGCTGTAACTTCTAGCTCCCGTAACCGGTCTTTATAGTTACTTTCTATCTTATATCTCTCTTGTTCACTGGCCTCAGGGGCATAAAAAGAGAGTTTCTCTACAGCAGTGACAGATTCATACACCAATCTCGCAATGAGTGTTGCACTACGTTCAAGCATTTGTTCCTGATACTGTTTAAAAAGTTTGATCGATGTTTTGAGTGGAGCTATCCACTCTTCTTTAAGCTGAGCCATACTCTCAAGTATACTCATATGCTGTTCAAAGTTGGTCTGCATAGGATTAAAGGTACGTACCATCTTGAAATAGTGTTCCAGTGCCTTCTTCCACTCTTCACTATAATCCATCTCATCAATATGGTTGATCAGTGCCATAGATGGTTGTCCTGTCCAGCGAAGAATTTCCATTTCGGTTTCGTACTCTTCACCATAGGGTTGTGAACCATCCACCACATAAATGATACCTGCACCGTCCATAATAGGTTCAAGAAGTTCTATTTCATCATGGAAATGTTCATTTTCTCTATGTGTATCGATAAATGCCTGTACCACTTCTTGTTTCTTATTTGCAGGCACATCATGTTGCTTTAACCATGCCAGTACTCTTCGTGCTCTTTGAAAACCTGGTGTATCAAAAAGTTCATAGAGAACCTTTCCATCTACCGTTAAAGGGAAGGAGCGTTTTTTTGTGGTGGTCCCGGGTGTATCAGATATCTGTACTGTGTCATCCAGTGCCAAAGCTGAAACGATGGAGCTCTTACCCTTGTTCGGGTGTCCAACGACCGCAAATTTAGGGTGAGAAAAATCGATCTCTCTACGACCCGGCATGAAGCACCTCCACACCCTGTACTTGAGTATCAGATCTTTTTAACCACACTTTCGTCTCTCCGAGCATAGAGAGTTTATTTTCCCATATATCTATCTCTTTCGTAGATGCATCATAATGATGCTCTGCAGTACCTATAGGTACCACTACCACTTTATCAACTTTGCGGGTCAATTCACTAAGATAGTCTACAAAATCCAGTGTTGGGGGCTCCCAAGCTTTCACAAACAAAAGTATTTCACCATGACTTTTAAAAACGATCTCCATATCTTCTTCAAGACTATTTGTTCCTCCAACTTCATCATGTGCAGGTGCGATGATCTTCAATCTTTCACCCAACACCAAAAGTGTATCATGCGGTATAGCCCATCCTTGGATCCCATCATAAGAGGCATCTAATCTATTGACGATCTGACTATAGTGTCCCTCCTCTGTAATGAATACTTTTTCACTTTGATCTGCATGTGTAGAGATGATAGGTTCATTGATCTCTCTGAGTAGTTTTGACGTTCCATGTAATGTTAAAAGCGATTGCTTGATTGCAGCGTTCAATCCAAAAGAAGCAAGGATTAAAATCCAAAAACGTAGAAAAACAGCATAAAAGAGGGTAGAAAAAGCCAAAAACTTCCACCACTCTCCAAGCTGTGATGCATGTGAAATCATCTCTTCATTCAGCGTAGCACCCAGTCTGAAATATTGACTCTGCTCTAGGAGTTCAAGTGACGGCACGGCTGATGGTACCAACTCTCTCCATGGAAATGCTATAGTATGTAAAAAATCATGAAATTCCTCTGAAGAGATATGTAAAGTTGTACTCCACGCAAAGGCGATATCCTTGGTCACGATCACACCCAACAGTGCCAAGAGTAACCCAAGTGAAAAAAACAGAATGATGATCTGTGAACGTTTAATGATAATCCAGTTTGCAAGCAAAGGATTGATCTTTAAATTTTTGATCTGCCCTTGTACCCTGCCAGGTAAAAAGCCCAAAATCTTTTCCATCCAAAAAGCAGGTGAAAGATGTATCAGAACATTCTCAGCTCTCCTGGCCCTAAGCATTGCAAAAATTGTTAGCGACATACTAAAGAGAGGAAGGAAAACAGCCACAGCCATAAAATAGATGACATTGACCGGTGCATCACCATTGTAGGAGAGCAGAGCCACACCCGTTAATAAACCCAAAACAAATGCGATCACTACAAGCGTAAAGGTAATCCTGTACAAATAAGAAGAAAAAATGTCAGACAAAAGCGGTTTTTTCAACTTCTCTTGATGCTTCTCACTCCATGTTAAAAGTTGTTCAATAGGTTTATGTTTCAACATCACATGGGTTAACCCAAAAGCACGGTTCTCTTCTCGTGTAGCAGGTTCTAAAACCAATAGTTCATAAAGATTTACATACGATTTTATATTCATCTATTGCTAATTCTCAGGACAACCATAAATAAGGCATCTCAATTGCTCTTTGTATTGCTCATGGTCATAATGCTCTACTCTCGCGACACCCTCTTCAAAGGCAGCTTTTGCTACGGCTGAAGCCACCCATACCAAAGCTTCCTTATTAAAAGGCAAAGGGATAATATGCTCTTTCCCGTAAGTGATACTGTCATTATGATAGGCAGTCTTAACATAGTCAGGCACAGGCTCTTTTGCTAAAGTAGCCAGTGCTTTAGCTGCTGCCATTTTCATCCCTTCCGTGATCTTCTTCGCATGTACATCCAATGCACCTCTGAAGATAAAAGGGAACCCCAATACATTGTTGATCTGATTTGGATAATCAGAACGTCCTGTTCCCATGATCGCATCATCACGTGCCTCCATCACCTCGGACGGCAAAATTTCAGGTACGGGATTTGCCAAAGCGAAGATAATAGGTTCAGGTGCCATTTTGGCTACCATCTCCTTGCTCAATGCCCCTGCGACACTCAAACCTAAAAACATATCAGCGTTCTCTATCGCATCATCAAGTGTCTTAGCTTCTGTATCTATGGCAAAAGGTGCTTTATAGTCATTCAAGTCCGTTCTTTCCTTGCTAAGAACCCCTCTACTGTCACACATAACAATATTTTTGACACCTAGACGTTTATACATTTTTGCACATGAGATACCTGCAGCACCTGCACCGTTGACTACGATTTTGATCTCTTCGACTTTTTTACCTGTCAACTCAAGTACATTCATTAAACCTGCAGTTGTGATGATAGCAGTCCCGTGTTGGTCATCATGGAACACTGGAATATCAAGTACTTCTTGTAACTTTTTTTCTATCTCAAAACATTGAGGGGCTTTAATGTCTTCAAGGTTGATCCCTCCAAAAGTAGGAGAGATCGCTTTACAGGTTGTGACGATCTCATCTACGGTATGTACATCCAGTTCTATATCAAACGCATCTACATTCGCAAATTTTTTAAAAAGTACTGATTTCCCTTCCATGACAGGTTTGGATGCGAGAGGTCCAATATTCCCTAATCCAAGTACTGCTGTACCATCAGAGATCACTGCCACTAGATTAGAGCGATTGGTATATTCAAAAGAGAGATTTTCATCTTTTGCGATTTCAAGACAGGGTATCGCTACACCAGGGGTGTAGGCAAGTGAGAGTTCATGTTGGGTATCACAAGGTTTCGTAAGGTCTATACCTATCTTCCCTTTCTTATGATATGCTAATACTTCTTCTTTTTTGAGTTCAGACATAGTGTACCTTACAATTTCAAGATAATCTATTATACTCAAAGTATGATAAGGGCAACTCTAATTATTCCGGGAAATACTCTTCTATGATTTGAGGGAAAAGTTTCATTGTTTTTCTGGCCTTGTCTATCTTAGGCTGAAATACTTCTGCAGAGTTTGGAAATTTTGTCATACATTCTGTATAGATAGCAATTTTATCTTCCATATGTGCTTCAAGTGCATCAAGTACAGCTTGCATATTCTCTCTGCTTGTTGCAAACTTCATGAGTAACTCAAACATACGCTTACGTGGATGGATCGCCATAGAATCGCCCGCAGCAAGTGCGATATCTTTAATATCCCATCTTGAGATATAAATACCACTTACATGCGGAGCGATAAGCTTTGCATAAAGGGCTTCTGTATAGGAAGGATAGTCTTTAAGGTCTACTTCTTCATCCGCAGCACATTGTCCATCAGGACCAAATGCCGGGTTCCCGTTAAAATTTTTCTCATTAAAGTTTTCAAATTCTTTTCTTAAATCGTCTATATCTCTCATTCTTTCTCTCCTATTAATAGCGGAATATCATCCACATTTATTTCTGCATCAAACCATCTATGGGCAATCAGCATCATCTTTGTCACAAAAATGATCTGGTCATCCAAAAACTCCGGTCTGTCATAAAGTGCTTTTGCCTCATCGTCCAGACAAAAGCCTTGGACCTTGCCATCTTTCACTTCAATAAAGTCTACACGCCCTTCTCTCTGGGCACATTCATTCAGACTTTCACAATAGTGTACAGCCTTAGCACCAAACTCTTTCTCTATCATCATTTGTGTGACTTTAGACTCTCCTACATTCGTCATGGTAAAATCAAAATGTTCATCTTTAATGTTCAGGGCAATGGCTGTTGCATTGATCCCATTACGTTTCATGATCTTGTTAAAGTACTTTCTCATATACCCTGTTTGGGCATTATAACCAAGGATGGTACAGAGTCCTGTGTCAGGTTTGATCTCATGGGGTTCCATGACTATTCCTCCCCTCTCATACGCTTAGCATTTGCATGTAGGAACATTGCTTCTTCTTCCTCCACTGCACAACGCGGACACATCTGTTCTCCGCCTGTATAAGTGAAGTTGTTACCGCACTCGTTACACCGCTTGATATTGAACGTTGCCAGGGTTCTTTGAGTAGGTTCAAAGAACTCTTTGATCTCAAATCCGCTTTGGAGCTGTATCGCATCAGGCTCACATACATCATGGCACAAGCGACACTTTACACAAAGCATGGCATCAAAATGTATCAGTGAGAACTTATTGTCAGATGAAAGTGCCCCGGTAGGACAGATACGATAACAGATCTGACAGTTAGTACAACTTTCATCTACGAACTTTTGAGACGTAAAGCTCACCTCTTCTTCCGGAAGTATTTCAAACACATCCGGTACTTCTGCACGTTTCAATGTGGTAAAGAGTATCTTGCGTTTATTTGGCAGATTTTTATCTTTTATTTTGGCAATAACAGAAGCATCTATTTCAAAATGCTGCATTTCATCTTCATCTACCGCATCATCAAATGCTTTTTTATGTTTTACCACACCTTCAAGTGAAGCATTTTCCAAAAAGGAACGTCTTGAAGTGACTTCATCTTCTTGCTCTTGCTCATTTTTTTCTTTTACAACTTTAGATGGTATATGGTTTGTCTCGAGTTGTTTTTTAGAAAAGCTAGATAGAACGAAATTTGCCTCATCGATACATTCTTCAATATGCTCAAAAAGTAATGAATCCTCATCATAGGAACTCATATCTATGGTGATCGTCTCCTCACTTGCCAAAGCCAGAGAGATCAAGTGTTCCACGCTCAACACTGAAATACAAGGGACATTGAACTTTGGTGAGATGAGCCTTACTTTCGATTCTAAAAAAGTAAAGAAAAACTCAGTGGTAGAAAAGTCTGAAAGTGCAAAAGCCTCTGTAGGACAGATACCCACACACGCTGCGGCTTCCACACCAGTAGCTGCACTGAAACTAGGAAGATTGTCTACCAGACTTATAGAATCCGGGCAGATATCTACACACTTGCTACACTGAGAAAATTTACTTGTCGCTCTTACACACGCACCCACATCAAAATGTAAACCCATAGACTACGCTTCATCCCCACAATATGTTGTCAATTTATCTGTCACATATTCAAAATCACTGAGTAGGAACTCTAGAGCCAGTTCGGCACCATCATGATAGAGAGGTGTGCGTGATTCACGTTTTGCATTGATCAGGAATAACGGTGCCCATTCCAAAAGGTGCTCTTTTAAAAATGCACGTTGTACCTGTAGCAATTCACAGATACCATCTTTGTCCTCTGCTGCTAAAGCTTTTTGCAGTGCAACACATAACATATACATGAATTCCAATTCCACACCTATATGGTCTGCACTGACAACCCTTGCAGCATCCAGTTCAACACGGAAATCCAGATCATTATAAAGTTGAACGATAGGATTGTCTCCACCACTTTCTATCATTTGGTCATCCCTAGTATAAAAACTTTCATACGGTACCAGGTGCATTAAAAAGAGGTTAGTAAAGTCCACATTATAATATTGATCTATAAGCTCTTTACGTGAAAGTTCCTTGCGCTTAGACCAGTCTCTATAGTTAGGGAAAAATGATAAAAGTCTCTCATCTTTTTCAATATTCTCCAAAAATGTTTCGTCTACCTCTACAAGCATCAATCGTGAGATCAAGGCATAAATTGCGATACGGTTTTCTATCTCTTGTTTCATTAATTCCATCTTCTATACATCTGCTTTCATGTTAAATATTTTGGCACTATACCACTTTCAAGATAAATAAGTAATAAGAAAATTAATTATCTGGGAAATTGTATAATGTAGATACTCCCAAGCAGGTGCCTGGGAGTATGTCAGTAAGTATGAACTTACTTGATTTTTACTGCGTATGCTTTGTCAGACAAAGGTACACAAGGACGTTTGATATGTTGAGGACGTCTAAGTGTATCTGTACTGTCAAGAGGACGTGTCAATTTGTCTCTCCATGCTTGATACACTTTCATGTTGTTCTCATAGTTCACATAGATATCACCGATCTGGTCATCTTTACCTGCAAGTTCCATCACAACTTTTTGGTGCCATGCATGGTTACCAGCAATTGGATCCGGATGTGAAGGTGCCACAGCATTTTGCCATGAACCAGAAAGACCATCCCACCAAATGTTGTCGATGTCTCTGTTGTACTCTTTAAACTGCCAAGAGTTTTTGTTTTCATTCATACCATCTACGATACCTTGAGTTGGCTTGAGTGTACCCTCTTTACCATCCATTGTCATCTCATACAATGGTGCACCCAGACCCATCACACCTAACTTGTGCTCAAATCCTGGGATCTCAACCGCATTTTTAAGTTTCCATCTACCTGCATGGTGTGAACATGCTAGTACACCAGGCATTGTAGCTTCAGTCGGTACAGCCATCGCGATGAAGTAACCTGATTCAAGACCAGATACAGTATCTTGGATCGTAACCTTCACTGCATCACCTCTTTTAATACCAAGTCTCTTCGCATCTTCAGTATAGATCCATACTGGGTTATGGTTTTGTGAAATCTCCATAAGGTGCTTAGAGTTTACTGAACGTGTATGAATATTGTATGGTAATCTGAATACTGTATTCAATGCAAATTCATTCTCTTTTTGCATGAAGTCATGGTGTACTTGTGTTACAACATGCGTCATTTTCTTTCTCTCTTCAGCATTTTTTGGATAGATAGGTATAGCGTACTCAGGCCATTTCCACTCTTTGAACCACTCACAGTAGAAGTCAAGTTTTTTAGTCAATGTATGGAAACCTTGTACCAATTCACCGTCTACTTCTACACCGATCGCAGTCTCTTTACCATCATGTCCTGTTGCAAGAAGTACACCAAACTCATCTTTAGTCACTTCACTTTCATGATACTCGTGACCATGCGCGATATATGTATCACCTACTTTTTTCAGTGGTCTCTCTTGTGGTTTATAGATATTAGCCTCTTCTAACCATGTACCTCTGTCTCTCATCATCTCATAGTTCGGATACTTTGAGTCAGGATATGCTGCTTTTGCTGCTTTTCTAAGGTTTGGCAGGTTATCAAATGCTGCTTGATACCACTCAGCAATTGTCACACATCTGCTTGGATCTTCTTTTGAAGCCCAGTGCTTTCTGATACCCAATGAACCATCTGGATCTACATAATGTGTCATGATGTTTGCCCAGAACTCTACCTCTTCCCATACTTCACCAAGACCGGCTTTAATATGTGCTTCAAGCGTAGCTCTAGTTGGATCTTTTGGCTTCCAACCCATTTTTTCTAGTGCAACTCTAAGTGCCGGGTTACGGAAACTTAACCATCTTTTTGGTTCAGTTGCTTCAGAGTGTTGGTCATGTCTTTCACCAGCAAGTCCTACAGGCAAGATATAGTCACAGTACCAGTTTGTCTCAGACCAGGTCGGAGAAAGGTTGAATGACATTTCGATCTTATCTTCTCTTTTAAGCGCTTCGATCCATCTGAATCCATCCGGGTTGATCCAAACTGGGTTATACATACGAGGGATCCAAACAGCCAATTTTTCAGGAACATTCAATCCTTTGGCATTCCACTTGTTTCTCCACTCATCGTCCATAAGAAGGTGAGGCATGATATGACTCATTTCATAAGAACTTAACGGATACTCAGGCGGCCATGCGATCTCATTCCATACGTCAACTTTTGCAGGTGCTGAACCATCCACAGTTGCAGCATTTCCTTTACCGTTAACAGAGATAACATGCCAGTGGTGAAGTCCAACGCCACCTTTGTCACCTGCCATTGCACCACGAAGAACAAATGGTAAAAATGCCGATCTAGCGATCATCCATCCACCTTTGTGACCAATCGGTCCTGCTCTCCAGATATATGTTGCAACTCTTGCACCTGCATCAATGAACATATCGTAAAGTTTTTCTACGATACGCTTTTCGATACGACACTCTTCAGCTACAAAGTCAAGTGTATAAGGGCTATACATCTCAGCGATCATCTCAATGAACTCTTCATAAGAGTTACCCGCAGGTACAGACTTGATGTATCCTTTTTCAACAAGTACATTCAAGTAGTCTCTGTCTTTCATGAGGTGATCCCAGTTTACCCAGTTTTTCACAAAATTGTGGTTGACTAGGTCTTCGCCATTGATACCTTTTTCATTCAAAATTCTGTTTGCAAGGTAGAGATAAAGTGCTGTCTCTGTTCCTGGCCAACATGGAACCCAAAGATCCGCCATACCAGCAGAGTTTGACAAACGAGGATCCATAACAACAAGTTTTGCACCTTTTTTACGTGCTTCAGCGATACGTCCTGCTGCCTGTTGGAAGTAGTGTCCCGCATCTGCAGCGTGAGATGACTGAAGGAAGATCAACTTTGCATTCGACCAATCCGGAGAGTTTCTGTCATCATTCGTCCATTGGATCGTACCTTGTCTTGCACCTGCAGAACAGATGTTTGTATGAGAATCATATCCATCGATTCCCATAGAGTGTGGTACACGGTGACCAAAACCATTTTCATTTGGACGACCAACGTGGTACATGATCGATTTTTTAGAGATCTCATCACCTGTTTTGAGTGTATCGTGCATTTTTTGCCCGATCTCTTTCATCGCTTCATCCCAAGTTGTTCTTACCCATTTACCTTCACCTCTTTTAGAACCTGGAGCTCTTTTAAGTGGGAAAGGAATTCTATCTGGATCATACATTTGTGACTGAGTCGCATACCCTTTTGCACAGTTTCTACCACGAGATCCAGAGTGAAGCGGGTTACCCATATATTTACGTACTGCCAGTTGTCCACCAGCTTTGTAAGTAGAAAGGTCAACCCATGCAGTTAGACCACATGATGCTTCACAGTTTGAACATGCTGTAGGAACAAGCATGTATTCAGTTGCTTTGATCCCATCTGGGTTATCTTCGCTCTGAACACCATTTCTACTTGTACCACCTCTTTTCCAATCATCACCATCTAACTCGGTAAAACTATCCCACTCTTCTAACGGTGGATAGAATGAAAGTGTCTTTGGTGTAGGCGTGAACTTCGTTTCTGCCATTGCAGGCGTGTCTGCTACAGTTTTAAATACACCTGCAGCAAGTGTTGCACCTGCTACAGAGTAAGCTGTACCTTTAAGGAAACTTCTTCTACCTTCGATAAAATTTTTATCTTCTGTATTCATTGATTTTGTCATAGATATCTTCTCCTTAACTTAATGGTAACATTTGTGGGATCTTAAGCCATACATCTTTTACCAAGAATAACCCTACCAATGCTAAAATAGCTGCAAATCTAAGCAGCGTCATGTTTTCTGATTTCATGTAACTCATTCCTAAGAAGAATGGGATAATAAATCCAAGTGTCATACCAAACCAGAATTCAACACTATATGCTCCGCCTGAATGTACATAGGCTAAAACGGCTTCTGCCTCTGAAGATTTGAATGAGAAGAAATACTCACCCATATACATCATGAAACTAAAGAATACAGCGAATGTAAGTACAAGTGCTAAATCTTTTCTTGCTTCTTTACTCCATGAACCAGAAATAAAGATAAGTGCTGCAGAACCGGCCATAAGTGCTGCCCACATCATTTGCATCACTTCAGTTGGTGCTTGCCATAACTCTCTTGCACTAGATTGTGCCATAATGATCGCTGTATATGTTGTTACAGGAATCGCCAGGAATACCATGAATGGCATGATCTTTTCATAAAATCCAGAGTTGTTTCTAGCTATTGCAGTAAGTTTACACTTCTTACCACCAAGACCTGGAAACGCATCTGCTACACCGATAACCATAAGGATCGTAATGATAGCTAGGAAAAGTGATGCCATCCATGCACCCACAGTAATTGATGAAGTCCAATGAGGATGCGTGAATATATGTATCATTCTGTATGGCTGATGTAGATCTATCAATGTAAACAATAAAAATACGTTCAGTGATACGAATGCAAGTACAGGCATAAGCCATCTTAAGTTAGGCATTTCATCTTTTTTATGTCTAAACCATAGGAATGCCGCTAAAAAGACAACACCTGTACCGATACTTTTTGCCCACATGTTTACAGTAATAATACTACCCCAAACAAGTCCCTGAATTGGTACATCGAGTGTAACTACTGCTTGAGTTGCGTTAATTGTACTTTCTACCATCTTAGTGACCTCCCTCTTGTTCATGTGATTCAGTATCTGTCGCTGATTCAATAAAACTTGCGTTATCTGTTGGACCATGGTGTCCAGTAAACGGTGCTAAGAATCTGTCAAGGATACCGTGATTTTTATCACCTACATGCTCTAGGTGAGTAATGTCATTAAAGAGACTGAATCCTTCAATTCTCTGATGTGCAAGTGGGTTCAATGTTGCATTACCACCACCTACATAAAAGTGCGTTGGGCTTGTATGCTTTTCTGGTTTACGTACTTGAACAGCACCTTTGTGTTCCATAATATAAAGTGAAATATGACTGTGGTCATCTTCAATATCACCAAAGATATTTGCTTCAACCGGACATGCAACCACACATGCTGGCATCATACCACTCTCAATACGGTGTGCACAGTAAGTACATTTATCTGCTGTATTTGTTTCAGGATCCATATAGATCGCTCCATAAGGACATGCCATCATACAACCAGCACAACCGATACATCTATCACTGTCAATGTTTACAATACCATTCTCTAGATAATGTAATGCCGATACTGGACAGATACGCTCACATGGTGCACTCTCACAGTGATTACAACGTAATGGTGTAAATGATCTTCTAGTGTCAGGGAATGTTCCCAAATCTATATATTTAACACGTAAACGCCAAGTACTCAATGGAACTTCATTTTCCACTTTACAAGCAATCTCACAACCTTTACAACCCATACATAGGTTAAGGTCAACTAAGAAACCTAATTTCATGCTTCCTCCTTAAATTTAGCTAATCTTATAATAATTATAAGTACCCGTTAATCCGATGAGACCATAGGGAAATGCTTAGATTAATACTATTAAAGTTTGCTTTAAAAATTGGTTATTTACTCAAAGAAACTTTACCTTTTTAATCCAGTGTAGCAAATAGAACATTTTTGTTAAAAAAAAATGATAGGTACTATCTGCTATTTATATTTCATTATATTTGTCTGTATCACTGCCAAATATAGGTACTATTCAGTAAGCCCACTTAATATTTTTCTCATACCCGCCTGTGCATTTTCCAAGACTTCGATATCTTCTTTACTCTCTATAGCCATAGAGCTCATCCAGTTATAGACAGAAGGAAATCCTAGTTTCATCTCCTCTTCATCTTTCTTTTTACTGAGATAGAGTGAACATGGCGCATAGGCTCCTGCTTCCGGTCTCGTTTTAGCGATAGTGTAGATCACCGGTAGTTTACAGATAGAGTAGACTTCATAAAAATCAAATGCTTCGTAGTTTGACTCTTCAAAGTCATCACCCAAATTATTATGTCCTGCGATGACAAAGCCATTCGGTGCAAGCTCGCCTTCAAAGCCCATTTTGAACTCTTCTAATTGATCTTCCCACTCATCTGGGTCCATCTCCATACTGTAATTCGTAACGAGTTCACCTTTTGGCTCTGTTTGCACATATGGTAATGTTTCAAATGAACCATTTGGCATGGCTTTTTTTAATGTCTGCTTGACCAGTGCTCTTAGGTCATGAAGCGTTTTGTCATCAGCCGGAGTTTTCATGATCTTTGCCATCGCTTCGACTGTTAGAGAAGAGACAGAGATCTTTTTTTCACCTTTTTTCGTATAGATCGACATACTCATAGGTGCGAAAAGACCTACATTTGGGTATTTCTTTACCAGTTCCAGAACGGCATCCGGTTTATACAACGTGAAAAGATTATAGATATCAAAACCTGATTCTTTAAACTGCTTCACAAAAGGGCCATTCATATCCCTATTCGCAGAGATAACAAAACCTGCATCTTTAAATGCCTGTTCTATACTTGCTGGAGTGATCTTACCATCTGCGTTCTCTGAAGTGAAGACTTCTATATCCGGAGCGGTATTTTTCATAGCAGCAGGTGCTTGAGCTGCACCCTTTACAGTTTCTTGAGCTATTACACCCGAGACGATCAATGATGCACAAAGCATCCCTTTAACTAACAATTTCATATTTTATTTCCTTTTGATTTTTATACCGTAATATAACAATCTTCTGTAAATAATATGTAAATGTTTCAAGCTAGATCATGGTTGGGCATAGGTATAGCCCCGAAGTTGCCTTTCTATGATCTCAACGATCCCTGCGGTTGCAAACCCAATGTCATCAAGCAGGTCTTTTTTCTCGATATGCAGTGTCCTCATGGTGTTTCCGCACGCAATGAACTCTACATCATAGGTCATAAGTGCTTCTATACGTTTCCGTACATCCGCATCTCCCTTTTTCAGTAAAGACTTTAATCCCTGTCCATAGGCCACGATAACCACTTCGGTGTTTTCCGGTCTATAGAATTTCATCACATTGTTCACCGTACTTAAAATACGGTTTATCTCTTTTACATCACCGCTAGGTATACCAAATACAAGCTGTCTAGGATTATCAATGGCAGGCTTTGGTTCTGCAAACTCTGTCTCTGCTACAGTAAAACTCAATACGCATGCGAGCAATATCAATATTTTTTTCATCTTTTCTCCTTTACCTTTGTTTCTTTTTGGCTTCTCTTAAGATATCCAGAAAATCCATTTTATTCCATGCACCAGGAAGATTCATTAATACTTTAGAATTTTCATCTATAAAAATAAAACTTGGCGTAAATTCGGCTTTTAATCCCAAAGGAAGCTCAGTTGTAGAAATATCGATCGCAACAGAGATAAAGTCCTTTTCCAGCATATCGACCACTTCTTTTTCCACCATTACCTCTCTATCCATTTTTCTACAATAGTAACAATCTTTTGTCATTACCTTAAGCATAATGATCTTATGCTCATTCTTTGCCTTTTGCAATGCTTTTTCAAACCCTTCATATTGTACACTATTTTTCTCTACGACCTTCTCGTCAAAATCATAAATATAGGTACTGACTGCTTCAAGTTCCTCTTCACTCACCTTTCCTTTAAGACTAGGCATGGTTTCAAAAGACTGCATCACTTCGTCTAAACAAAGACTTTTTTGTCTATCTGGATTCAGTACATACTCACTGATAAATGCAGCCACTTCCATACGATGTATCTCATTATCCCCTTTAGGGTCCCCAATGCTCTTTTTTAATCTATAAGAGAGCTGGTTTAACGTGGGTGCAGTCAGCTTTAGCAGGGTATTGTTATAATCTTGGAAATTCTCTTTGAGTTTAGACATAGGGATATAACCTTGATGACAAGAAGCGCATTTTTTTTCATATACTTCCTTGCCTTCCATTGCATAAAGTGCATAGACATATAACAACATAGCTAACGCTATTCTCATTCTTCATCCTCATCATACATTTCAAGTTCTCGATACGCTTCAAAGACATTACGGCTGTGCAATATATCATAAAGTTTCATTTCTTTATATTTTGGCATAGTGACTTTTTTAGTGACCTGTTCTATAGAAACATCATTATCCAATGCATCAAGTACCGCTTCTTTCATTTCAAGAAGGTAGGATTTGAGTGCCTGTGTAGCATTCGCATCAGTTTTATATCCATGACCGCCGATGATCACTTTCGGATGTCTTGCCTCTATTTTTTCCAATGCCTTAATGGAACCTATGATCGAACCGTCACGTATGGAAGTGACTCTTCCGTTAAACACTAGATCTCCCGCGAATAGTACTTTTTCATCAGGTAAGTATACGATAAGATCCCCCTGGGTGTGTGCTTTTGATACCAATTGTTGAATTTCAAGGATCTTGCCGCCGACATTGAGTGTAAGGTTGTTATCTACAACAGTGTCAAGACTGACGATCTCTGTCTTTCCGTATATTTCACTGCCCAGAGTACGCTGCATTCGTGTTTCCATACCTACAACTACATTTTGTTCATATGTCCTTGGACCTATCAACAAAGCATCTTTGCTTTTATAAAAACTATTACCTAACCAATGGTCGTCATGATCATGTGTATTGATGACATACTTTACAGGGAGATTTTCTATCATTTGCATCTGGGTATATGCCTGCTTGGCATAGGCATACGTAGGGCCGCTGTCTATGACAACAAACCCTTGTTTTGTTTGAACAAAACATGTATTAACCATATTACCACCGTTTTCCTTGGTGATATTTTCAAGTGCACCAAAAAAGCAATGTACATCTTCAGAGACCTTGACAGGCGTCAAAGCATACTCGTACGCCTGTGCCGTCCATAAAAAAAGACACAGTGCTATGATGCTCTTCATTCGTACTCCTAGAACAGGTAGTTAAACTCTAAACGATATTCGTTATAAGAAGTATCTGCTTTTCCTGTTGAACCTACATCAGCATCAATCACGCCGATACGTGTTCTCATTTGAAGTCTTTTTGTGATGTTCGTCCAAGTATCTAAGTGCCATACATTACTGTCAGGCTGGATAGTTGTTTTAGCATCATCAAAATCTTGGATCGCGTATCTTAAACTTGCTGTCCATGTTGAGTTGAACTTATAGTGTGCTCTTGCCATGAATGTTTCAGTATTTGCATACCAGTTATACTGTGCCATTGCTCTTGTAAATCCACCTGTAGGGAATCCTCTCCATGGAGCAACGATATCTGCTTCATCTGCCACTTTTGAGTAACCAAGTCTGAAGTAACCTTTTTTGTTTGGCATTTCAAGATCAACTCTTCCACAGAAAAGACTACTGTCAAGTGAATTAGCTACACCTGCATCATAACCTGTTGCAACTTTACCCGTAAGGTTTGTATATCCGGCAACATCCCCGCCACCATCATCCATCTGATGGAAATATCTCGCACCAGGTCTTACCGCCCAACCATTATCTAATGGGAATCTGTAGTGTGCTTCAGCCACAACATCCGTCACAACACCAGGTACTGTTAAAGCACTTAAAGTAAAGTCTAGATTATCTACAGCTTTAGTTTTGATATCCCCTAAGAACATATCATGGTTTGTATCTTCACCTGCACCAACGAAGTTAGCATAGCTAAGTCCTTTGTGAACAGCTGCATCATCATTATTAGCCCAATTATCACCATCAGCAGTACTAAACGTTACAAGATCATGCGCATCTTCGTGGTCTCTAAGCTTTTGTTTCGCGAACCAAGCAACTCTCGCTGTTGTTTTTGGTGCTACTTTTGCACTAATAGACACACCATCAAAGGTATTTGGTATCATTTTTGTGTCATTTGAAGCCGTAAAAACCGACTCAAAGAGTTGACGACCAGCTTTCGCATCAACTGTACCGTTATTGTACTCTAAATACGCTTGTCCAAGTACTCCCATACCGTAGCTTCCCTGATAGTCATCACCTTTGCTGCCGTATCTAACTTTATGTCTGCTAAATGTATCTTTACCTGCTTTTGCACCGCCTACTTCATCTTTATCCATTCTGAAGATTTCAGGATTTAAAGAACCGTAATAGCCCATCGTAAAGCTGAACCCGTCCAATACAGCTGACTTATAGATAAGGCTTCCACCTACACCCCAGTTTTTATTGTCTAAATTACCTTTTTTAGTGCTAGGATCCCAAGTTTCTTTATCCCAGTCCCAATAGAATGTATTCGATCTGAGTCTTCCATAAAAGATACCTTCACCAAACATATCACGGATATTGTCTACGCTACCTGGTAACACATTATATTCAACGACCATATTACCTTTGAGTTTACGTTTAGGTGTATCTTTTTTAACAGATACTACCGGTTCAACTGGTGCAACATCTCCACCTGCCATCGCAGATGTACCCATACATAATAGTGCTGACGCAGCTATACTGATTTTGATCATTCCCTTATTCATTTCCTACCCCTTTTAGTATTTTTTGTCATAATGACTTTATTAACTCTGTGTTATAATAAAACTGTGATTATATCACAACCGCTTGTGCCCCGCCTTTCATAAGAAGACTACAACATTTCACGCAGAAAGACGAGGCACGGTTTTATTTTATGAACACTTCGCACCTTCGACCGGACATCCACAATCCATATCCAATATTTTCACATTAGACTCCATCGGAATGTCGATCACTTTTTGTCTACGAATGTAATCACTAACCACTTCATAGACTGGACGTATCGCTTTTTTATCAAGGTTTTCACCTACATTCTGCAAGTTTCCTCCCCATGATGAGACCCTATAGGTTTTTTCCATATCAATAGGCTTACCACCGATCATAAAGTCTGAGATACGCTTACCAGATGGAGCAGAGATAGTGATACTGTAACTTGCACCCGTGATTCTACTCATGTCACCACCTTGTTGTAAAAGCGGGTTAGAATTAAATACATTATCTGCTATATCTTCCATCAATTTTGCTATCACTTTACCTTTGAGGTCAAATGTATAAACCTCAGGGTATGTGATCGCTGTCATCTCATAGACATTGTCTTTTAAGATGTCATCACCCGGAAGTACTGTTGTCCCCCATCTATATCCTGGGTTAAAGTTAATATCACACTTCATCTCGTCTTGAATCGCCATACCTATAAGTGAATCAAACGTTGAATAGAATGTATCTCTTTTATAGAGAAGTCCTTTGGTTGTACCTAGTACTTCATTGAGCTCTTCATTGTAAGGTTTATACCATTTTTCAATCAGCTCTTCACCTGCTTTATCTGCAGGGATAAGATTTGAAGCTACAGGGATAAGTTTATAACTGTAACCCGCTACTTTTTTATCTTTGATATCCAGATCAAGTCTAGAGATATATTTACCATGGCTACCAGAGATGATAATCACTGTGTCATTCACAATAATCGGCTCCGGGCTAGGATCATGAGTATGCCCACTTAAGATAAAGTCAACACCTGTCACTTTCTTAGCCAGTTCCTGGTCTACAGAGAATCCATCATGACTCAGTACAACGACTGCGTCTACTTTTTTCTCATTACGAAGTTCATTCACATACTCTTGAAGTGTTTCATGACGTAGTGCAAAACTCCATCCTTCCGTAAACTTTTTAGGGTTTGCCGTAGAAGTGAACGGGAATGACTGACCGATGATACCGATCTTTGCTCCGCCTATCTCCTGGATAGAGTATGGTGGGAAGATCAGCTCTTCAAACTCATCCGAGAATGGATCATTATCGATAACATTTTGAGAGATAAAATCTCCTTTTAACATACCGATAAGTTCTTGCACACGTTCCTTGCCATAGGTAAATTCCCAGTGTCCAACCATCACATCTACACCCAAATAGTTTTGTGCATCGACGATCGCTTCACCGTCAGTTTTAAGTGCAACTGCTGTACCTTGCCATGTATCACCACTGTCTACAAGAATGACGTTTTCTTCGCCTCTCTCTTTTTTGACATGATCAATGATCGGCTTCATATGAGCGATACCACCCATCTTACCGAACTTCTTAGCAAGTTCTGTAAAATCATTATGCGTATCAAAATATGCATCTAATGAACCTGGCTGGATACCATAATATTTTTGAAAACTCTCACCACAGATGAATCCTGGTGTTCCCACCAAATTCTTTGCAGAAATAAGTGTAGATGGCTCTCTCCAATAGAGTGGCTTAAGGTGCGCATGCAAATCACAAATATGTAAAATCGTTGCTTTACCTTTTGCCTTGAAATCTACTATATCTGAAAAACTCAATTTTTTAATACGCTCTTTACCGGCTTCACCGGCAAAAAGATTTGTTCCTCCAGTTGCACCCAGCAAACCTAATGTTGCTGCGATCTGGAGGAAGTCTCGTCTATCTATTTCCATTTTATCCCCTTATCTCTTCAATCCAGGGATGGCCATAGTTTTTTGCTTATCCGCTGCAAGTTTATTTACGTATACTTCCAAAGCATTCATCTCTTTAGATCCTAAAGGAATGACTGCAAGCAATGCATTGTTCATACATCCTTGAAATCTTCTTTGTGTGGTTCTAAGACTTGACTTTGTCATACGGTATGCCGGCCATGTACCAGCAACATTATTCTCACCAAGATCCGGAAGTGGTTGTGTTCGAAGTACTTGTCCAATGATATCTGCACTGTGACAAGAGTTACAAGCAAGTCCTCTTCCTCCTCTTGGTGTCATATATACTTCTTCACCTAATGCATACGCTGCTTTGATGTGTTCATCTGCATTGACATCGATATTGATCACTTCATCATTTGCCAATGATTTCACATAAGCAAGCATAGAGAACATTTTCCCTGATTTGAGTGGTGTTTTCTCTTTACCCTGCTCTACCTGCATTGCTTGCATGACTTGGTCAAGTCCTACAACATTACCAAGCTTTTTGATATATCTTGGGAAACCAGCAACGTATTTTGGCAACTCTTTTTCAGAAATACCTAAAAATTTTGCTAAAGCTGCTTCTCCACCTATCTCTTCTTCAAAAATCTCTCCACCTTCTTCTACAAAGATATCAGCGGGATTATTTTCTAACATTTCTGAATACATAGCTCTATCAGCATCACTCATAGCGAACTGCTCACTGGCACTTACCGTTACAGTCCCCATAGCCGTCAAAAGAGCTAATGGTAATATGACTCTTTTCATTGCTTATCCTTTTGGTTTAAGTTTTTTACTCTTAGAGTTTTTCTCACCCGTATTGTCTGTATAATCAACTGTGATCGTACCTTTACCAGGTACTTTTAGGTTCACTGAAAAATAAGGGTTTGTTGAAACAGTTTCCCACACTTTCATAGTTGTAAATGGCTTACCATCTAATGAGAAAGTAATATTATCTATAAAGTGTGCTGGGATGATCTCTCCAGTTTTTTTATCTTTTTGTAATCCTGTATCCATCGGGTGAATTACAATAAAATCAACCTTTACTGTATCTCCCACCTTAAACTTTTTAGGTTTAATTTTTATCATTGACTTTCTTTCTGCCATCTGTTTTCCTTTATTATAATTATCATACTTTCAAAGAAAGGTCATGCCCTTCTTTCATGCCTCAAGCTAAAAATTTCTATGTTTAAAATATCTCTTTATGAGATCAACCACATCCACCGATTGTTACTTTAACACTTTTCGCTGACTTTATAAATGTACCATTGCTAAGCTCTACCAAGGCAACTACATCTTGTGTTCCACCCAATTTGATTCTTGTTGCAAAATATCCTTTTCCATTTAACGGTGTAAGCATGACATCTGCACATCTTGCATTACCATTTTTGGTACTCAATACATGGATCGCTTTTACATAATTGTTTTCTTCCATAGGATGATCTACATCAACTTTTACAGGTACAACCGCACCATTTTCTGCAATTTCAGGTACTGTTAACTTCACTTTATCACTGTCTGCTACTGCTTTTCCACCTGTGATAGCTGCTACTGCTGCATCATAACTCAATATATTTCCACCCTTTGGTGCTTCTTTTGCAAATAATGCCGAAGGTGTCACTGTCGCTGCTACAGCTGATGCTGCACAGATACTTTTTATAAAATTTCTTCTTTCCATTCTTTAGTTCCTTTTATTTTTTCTTTTTTTCTGATACTACATACGCAGTATAATCACAAATCTCTTGCTCAGTAAAGAGTCCTGTAGTAAGATTCACTGTCATGTGTGTATTTGGATTATCAACTCTAGGATCAGCAATTTTCTGATAGACAAATTGTGCATCTCTTACTTTTGTATCTAGGAACATTTCCTTATACCCTGTAAGACTAGGACCAATGTTTCCTGCACCCTTCGCCCCTTCAATGTCATGACATGCTACACAGTTACCATACTGTTTAGGCTCTTTTTTCACTTTGCCATCTTTACCTTTTTTCTCAACAGTCTTAGCCAAACCTTCTGGTAGTTTTCCCTTTGCTTTTGCACCATTGAGATTATGGAACATAAATTCCCCTCTTGCGATTGCCTTAGCATCTGTAAGATCGCAGCTTTTTGGCATTGTGTACGTTTTAGCCGCTGGGAATAGATCTTTCTCTATTATCTTTGTTGCATCTGGCATATCATATGCTTTTGTCAAATCCACAGCACATAGTGATGCTGAAGCTGATAAAAACAATGTTGCATAAGCAAAACATTTGATCTTTGTATGCATTCATACTCCTTTTTATTTGTTTTCAAGAAGCATCATAACAAAGGAATGTAAAGAAAGTGTAAAAATGTAAATGACCCTGCATAAAATTTAATTATTGATAGATATGTGTGTATATTTTATGGAGTATTAGAAGATATATTTAAAGGTAGTACCCTCTCCAAATTTTGAATCGACCTCTAAAAGAATATCTTCTTCATCGATAATTTTCTTTACGATATTCAATCCTATACCAAAGCCACCTTTGGCTTCATTCTCTCTGTAATATCGTGAAAATATTTTACTCGTATCCTTTATACCGACACCATGATCTTGTACTTCAAATACTATATGGTCATCCACCCTATATACACTGATCTCAACATTACTATTGTCATTGCTGTATTTGATAGCATTCGAGATCGTGTTGTCAACGATACGTTGCAGTTTCGTTTTTGAAAAAGTATGTGTAAGTCCCGAAAGGATATTCGTTTGGAGTTGTATCTGCTTAAGATTTGCTATTTCTTGAAAATAATCTACTCTATTTTGGATAAATTCACCAAAGTCCAAGTCGCTTTTTTTATACTTGACCCTTCCTTCTTTGACAAGATAATCCATATCATTGTAAATCGTCGCAAGTGTTTTGGCAGCAGACTTCATTCGCAACAGATATTTATTTTCACCATATTTACTCGCAAAAAGATCAGAATTGAGGTTAATGATACTTAAAGGCGTATTGATCTCATGCATAGAATCTTTGATGAAGTTATCAAGCTGCGTATTGAGTTTTTCAAAAGGCCTTGAAAAATTTCTAAGCAATAAAAATGAAAATATAAATAGCGCGATCACAATAGCGATCATGACCATAGCAGCAAAAAAGTAAATATTATTGGCCGTATGAATCGTAGAGACCAATAAATAGCTTGCACCGAAATAATAAGCGTTTGGAAGGGGATAAACATAATAGTAACGATTTCTTTTTTGATGAAAACCTTCTGTAAATGACAAAGGTTCAAACTCTAAATTGGAAAATATCACTTCATACTGATCCGTATAGAGTGCTGCTTTATACTCTTTATAGCGTGGGAAATAGTAGACTTGATCTTCGTTTTGATAGTGCTGCATCGAGGTGATGATCTTCTTTGCCTGTGATTCAAGAGAGAGTTTTACTTTTGCCTCATCTATCTGTAAAAGCAGCTGTACATAGACTACCAGCGGTGCTATCAACAGAACAGCCAATATCCCCGTATAGATAAACGCATATTTACGGGCAAAATCATCGGTATTAAAAATCAATACTATACCCTACACCACGCACATTTTTAATAAAATCTTTTTCAAGTTTTTTCCGTAAACTACCTACCTGTACACGAATATTGGCAGGATCTACCCACTCTCCCCATACCTCTTCCCAAAACATTTCACAACTTACCACAGAGCCTCTCTTTTTGATAAGAAGTTCCAGTATCTTTGCCTCTGTTTTAGCAAGTTGTACCGTTTCACCATTAAACGTAAGCTTCATCTTTTTAAGGTCATAGCTATACCCTGATGGTAGTTCTATACTCTCATCGGATGAAGCAAAACATTGTACTTTCATCACCTGCTCTACCCGTAATTTCAGTTCCGCAAGGTCAAAAGGTTTCCGTATATAATCACACGCACCACACTCATACCCCCGGCTAAGATCATCTATATCCGTCAATGAGGTAATGAAGATAGCTGGTGTCACATTGCCATCTTCCCGTAACTCCTCGAGCATTTCAAAACCATTCTTCTCACCAGGTACTTTCACATCCAAAAGCAGTAGATCATAGACATTCTCATAAATCGCATCATACGCTGAATCAGCATCGGTGAAACATTCAACTTCATACCCGCTCTCTTCTAAAAATTCTCTCATACTGAGTGCAAGTATACTTTCATCTTCTAAAATTAGTATTTTCATTTTATCGTCCCTAACTTTTTCTCATTATGCTTATTTTCAACAATGATATCAATAAGCTCATCTTTGCTATAACCATACAGGATACGTTTCGCTTCTACTTCAAGTTCCTTTTTATCTTCTTCATTTAATTTTGGTAAGACTCCTATGAGCTCTTTGTCATAGGCGTTACGGAAACTGTCATGTGGTGTCTGCCAAGCTTCGACCACATTTTTTATATCTTCATCTGAAAACTGCGTGAAGACCGAGACACTTTGATCTGCTTTTTCATGTAGTTCCAGTGTATCCTTTGAGATACATAACAGATAGATACCGATCTGTTTTCCTGCTCCATTGACCATAGGCTCATAGAGATAAAGAATACCATCTTCATATTCATAATTATTGAGCAATAAAGCTTCCCAGTCTATCATTTCTATTTTATCCATGTATTGCTGGTTAAAGTTTTGATTTGAGATCACATATCCGTTTAAGAGAGGGAAATTTCGCATCAATTCCGCATGTTCCAGATATTTCTCATCCATCAGTGCAAAAAGTTCGATACCTTTTTTTCGTAACTTGAGTGTAAAGTCATCGATAAATTTGATCACTTCAAGATAACCAAGCACCTTATCTCCACTGCGCATAGGGATCGTAGCCTTCAGAGTCAGTAATCTACCCGTTTCCATCCCTACTTTTGGACGGCTGTTCTTATCCAGTGAAGCCAGATCCTCCCTGAACCACCAAATGGGCATCCCTTCATATCCTTCATCCCAGCTACGTGCAAAAATGAAAAAATCCGGAGTCAATACCTGGATACGCAGGGTTTTTACATGTGTATATTTTTTAAACCTTTCTGTTATCCTACTGAGTATTCGATACCCTTGAGACTCATTATCTGCTGTCAATGCATTTTTTAGTTCACCATCTTCAGAGAGTGCCAAAGACAATGAGAGAAGATCGGCCATCTCATAGTCAAGTCCTGCTCTAAAATCACTGACTATCTGATCCCCTAGACTTATAAGTCTGTCTTCTTTACTTTGTTGTACAAAGAAAAAAACCGAGATAAAAAGGACCATCAATACACCAAAAGTAATATAGGCTGCTATTTTACTGATGTACTTTGAAGGTGTACATGATTTCATTTTTACACGCATAAAATGGGATCCTATTCCTAACTATTTATATTTTTTTTATATTATAACGCTATCCTATCTTAAACTTACTAAAAGGAACATACATGAAAAAAATTCTCTTGAGCCTACTCTTCACTTTAGGCATATTATACGCACAAGAAGCGCCTGCCAAAGTTGTGTACGATCTGACCACCAAAGATCTGAAGAATTTTGAACTGCGTATTTTAAGTGCCGTGGTATCCAATAAAGCACATTATGAAAGTACCCTACGTGAGCTTGATGTTTCGGTGGTCATTCATGGCGGTGCCTACAAGTTCTTTCTAAAGGAACCTGCAGCAAGTAAATTTAAAGATGACAAAGCCTTACTTTCTAGCTATCAAACGCTTGGAAAACGTATACAAACACTGGCCGACACCTATGAGGTTGAATTTTTGGTATGCGGGGTCGGTTTACGGAAACATGGTCTGGAAAAAAAAGATGTCTATGACTTTGTAAAGGTCATCCCGAATGCATCGATAGGTCTGATCGACAAACAGAATGAGGGGTATGCCTATGTACCTATCAGGGATTAATGAAAAAATTTACAGAGTAAAAGAGAAGGTGGAACCCTTTTCTTCTTCACTCTGAATCTCTAATTCTGTACCATGTAACTCAAGGATACGCTTGACGATAGAAAGCCCCAGCCCCATAGAATTATCCCAGCTATGTGTACCCGAACGATAAAACTTTTTGGTGACTTTGTTAATATCCGAGGAGGAGATACCTAAACCTTTATCTATCACAGATATATGCCCTTTATCTATCGTGACCACGACTTCATCTTTGGAATATTTCAGTGCATTTTCTATCAGATTTTTGAGTACGATCTCCAGAAGTGTACGATCCGCTTCGACCATATGACTACTTCCTTGTAGTACGATCTCTCTTTGAGGGTACTTCTCTTCTAAAGATGTTTTAACTTCCTGTGCCAGAGTATAGAGGTCAAACTGACTTGGATGCAGTGTTGCTTCACCACTCTCAAACTTATTCCACAGTACCAGTCTGCTGAGGAGTGCTTCGATTTTGACACCATTGTTATAGATCTTATTTAAAAATTTTTCCTGCAGTGCGTGAGGGATCTCTTTATCTTCCTCCAATGTCTGTGCGTATCCCATGATGGAAGCGATAGGGTTACGAAACTCATGTGCGATCGCTGAGATCATATCTGCACGCTGACGATTTTTAAGCTTCAGCTTTGCATTATAACGTTGCTTGATCTCTTCACGTTTTTTGGCACTATCAAGTACTTTAATAAGGTTCTGGTTGATATCTTCAAACTCTTGGGTAAAAAAATGTGCTTTGTAGTCTATCTTCTCTGTTTTTTCAAGATTTTCCAAATATTTATTGATAAGCCTGAGTTCATTTTGCATACGTCTAGCCCCACGATTTATGGCATAGATAAATATGGTGAAGCCTGCTATCAAAAGCGCTATAGCTGAAAAAGCAATATCAGTTTCAGGGATAAAAATATACAAAAGCGTACTAAAGAAAAAACCTGTAAAGACGCCCAAGGTGACAAGTCTTGCCATAATATATTCTGTAAAGTGAGGACGTCTGAAGATCATAGATCAAATACCTCATTCTCTTCTTCGAGCACCTTGAGAAAATCTAAAAAATCTTCTGTAGCAAAATAGCCCACAACAGACTCAAACACTTCTTGGTCTGGCTGCATAAAATAAAAACTCGGGATGGCTCCAGTGAAATCCTCAATACGGTTAGCATTTTTCTTATCTGATCTTTGCACTTTTAACAAAATATAAGACTGAAGTTTATCCTGTACCTTTGGATCAGACAAGGCACCTTTTTTTATGTTTTTACACCATTTGCACCGTGTGTCTTCTACCATGATCATGACATTTTTATGCTCTTTTTTGGCACGTTCAAACGCATGATCCATATCGGTTTCCCAACTCAGTTTCTCATAGGCAGGAGGTGTGCCCACTTGTTGATGCACGACCTGGATCGTTTCTTCGCCATATACGTAAGAAAAGAGCAGCCCGATCCATATAATAGCTGTGATGATTCCTTGACTCTTTAACACTGATCTCTACTTTTTTTCTATATCATTGATATAATAGATCATATCCTCTACATCCACATAACCCAGAATTTCATCTGAAATCACCTTGTCTTCATTCATAAAAAAAATCGTAGGGACACCTTTTACTTCCGGCAATTCAGACATCGCAAAAGCATCTTCTCTCATCACCTTGACAGTCACGAACTTTTCTAGCCTCTTCTCTACTGCTTCATCAGCAAGTGTTCGGTGTTTCAGTTTTTTGCACCATCTGCAGTTTTCACCTTCAACCAAGACCATGATATTTTTATGTTCTTTTTTTGCTGTGGCAAATGCTGTCTCCAGATCTTTGCTCCATTCTACAGAAAAGAGTAGACTTGAGAAAAGTAAAACGCCTAATACTATTTTGTTCATTTTGATCCTTCATTAAAATGTTTCACTGTATCTTTAAACACAGCACAAAGTGCTTCAACTTCTTTGATGGATGTTCTTTCATTTGGTGCATGAATGGTGTCATTTATCACACCGAACTCTACAACATCTATGCCATAGGCCCCCATGAATCTAGCATCACTGGTACCACCGGCCGTAGAAAACTTGGTTTCCACTCCCGTGACATTTTTGATACTGGAAGTGAGTCTCTGTACGATCTTTGAATCTCTTTTCGTTACAAATGGGTACGAACCCTGCGTTAATTCCAAACTGTAATCCAAGCCGTCAAAACATTTGTCTATGTGCAGTTTAACCTCTTGTTGTGTAGTTTTAGTGGAGTTACGCACATTAAACATCATTTTTAATGATCCTGGTGTAACATTCGTAACTTCCATTCCTGCACGGATGTCCGTGATCACCATTTTACTTGGTGCAAAATCATCATCCCCTTGGTCCAGGTCTATCCCTGCGATCTTATCTAAAATAGGTGCTATCTGATGGACCGGGTTGATCGCTTTCTCCGGATAGGCAGCATGTCCCTGTTTACCATTCAACGTTAAATATCCATTGATCGAACCTCGTCTTCCTATCTTGATGGCATCACCAAAGACACGTTCACACGTCGGTTCTGCAACGATACAGTAATCGGGTAAAAAATCTATCTCTTTGAGGTGTTCAAGCATCACAGCCGTACCATATTTGCCTTCACCCTCCTCATCAGAGGTAAGCAGTACGGAGAGTGTACCCTCAAAGTGTTCACTCTCTTTACAAGCTTGTACAAAAGCGGCTACACCACTTTTCATATCTTGTGCACCACGGGCATAGATATTGCCCTCTTTGATCACAGGGACAAAAGGATTTGTGTCCCAATTATCTCCCGCAGGCACTACATCTACGTGTCCGGCAAAACAAAGATGTGGTCCCTCTGAGAACTTTTTACTTAACATCAGGTTTTTGACACCCTCTTTGTTCACATAGATCGCCTCATACTCATCAAGGTACTCTTCTATGAATTTTAACGATCCTGCATCATCAGGTGTCAAAGATTCAAAACTCAACAATTTAAGCAATAGGTCAACTACATTCATTCAAACTCATTTATTTATAAATTTTTCTACCATTGAGAGATACTCATCCAAATTTTCAAAACGGTGATTTCCACCATACTGAACGATAACTTTGTGTGTATTATAGAGCGATTGTGCTTTAGCATAATCCAATACTTCATCCCCGCTTTGCAAAAGCAAAAGATAGCTCCCTTTATCCGGGGCTGTTTGCAACATTTTGAGTTGTTCGAGATAGACAGGCTTGAACTCAAATACCTCTTCATCGCAAAAACGCTTTTGCCACCCCGTATAGGCAGCCAAAGTTTCCCATGGCCGGGTCGACGGATTAAGCAGTATGGCTTTCATGCGGTATTTTTCAGCCAAAATAGTTGCATAGTACCCGCCTAAGGATGAACCTACCAAACAATCAATTTTTGTGGACGCTAAGATCTCTTCGAGCAATGCCAGAGCATCGATAGGGGAAGGTGGAAGATCCGGTGCTATGACATTATCTGCACCAAAATAGGATTTAAGGAGTAACGATTTATTCCCTTCTCCGCAAGATGCGAAACCGTGAATATAGAGGATCTTAGACATTTATTGTTCTATTTCTCCATGATAGGTCACAATACCGCCAAAATGGTTCAATACACCTGTATGTCCATGTTGCTGAAATACATGTTGCACCTGTCCGCTTCTACTACCTGTACGGCAGGTAAAGATGACTTTCTTCTCTTTGGTCTCATCAAAGAGCTCTTGTGCCCATTGTTGAAAAGCAGTTGTAGGTTTAAGCATGTCCACACCTTTAATATGGCCCATGTTATACTCCATCTCTTCCCGTACATCGACCAAAAGGAAATCTACTTTCCCTTCATCACGTGCTTCCAATAAAAGCTCTAATTCCTCTGAATTAATATCATCTTTTTCAAGTAACTCTTGCATACTATGCTCTCCTGACTAAAATAATCAAGTATTATAGTCAATCAAAATTATAACTTGCTGTTAAGTTAAAAATATTATTTTCTTAACTATTTGCTTCGCGGTACTCAGGTGTACAAAAGATTTGACAATGGCATATACCATCTTCAGGGAGCTCTTTCTCTATCGCAGGTTTACATGGGCAGATCCTGTCATCGACACTTTTGAATTTACCCGGCTTTGACTCATCTGGTTCAACCATAAAACATGGACAGAATCTTTTTCCGTAAAGTAATTTATGACGTGAAAGCCCCATAATGATCGCTTCATTGACCTCTTCATTACTGTTATAGACCCAGCCTTTACTTTCACAGACTTTATCTGTAAACTCTTTTGTCTTTTCCATTTCTGCTTTAAATTCTTCTGAATTCATATCCAGTTTCTGCATCGTTTATACCCTTTATCTGTTATTTTACCTGTAGTTATATCTTAAACTAAATTAATATATAATAAGAGCCATTATAAAAATTGACCAGAAATAAGGGATATCATGCAAATAGATCACACTGTTTTAGAGAAACTTGAAAAACTTTCACACCTAAGGATCGACGATTCTAAAAAAGAAGCGGTGATCGAACAACTCTCAGGTATCCTCACTTATGTAGATAATCTCAATGAACTGGATACGGAAGCCTTGGATGCTTCTTTCTCAACGCTTGAAGGTGGAACTCCTTTAAGAGCTGATAGTCCTAGAGAAGCCGATGATATTGCAAAAGATATCCTCTCTCATGCACCTCAAGCGAATGATGACTTTTTCATCGTGCCAGCGATCATCGAATAAGTGTAGCACATGTTAAAGATCTATGGTATAAAAAATTGTGACAGTGTCAGAAAAGCGATAAAATATCTGAAATCCCATGAGATAGCCTATGAGTTTATAGATTTCCGTGAAACACCTGTGGGCGAGGAGACTATCGCTTCATGGCTAAAGCATACCGATATCAAAACCCTCTTCAATACCAGAGGCACGACCTACCGCACCTTAAAACTGAAAGAACTTGATCTTTCTGACGAAGAAAAACAACAGTGGCTCGCAAAAGAGAATATGCTCATCAAACGGCCCGTTATTGAGCTTGATAACAAGGTGATAGTTGGGTATAATGAGTCTCAATATCTAAAAACTATACATTAAAAAAGGATAATCATGGCTGCTTTTGATATCAAAAAACTGCTTCAAAGTGTTGTTACACACGGTGCATCGGACCTACACCTCGTAAGTCGTACCGAACCACAGATCAGACTCGACGGTGTACTTAAACCCGTTAATCTACCTGTACTGACAGGGGATGATATCGAGGAGATGTGTTACTCTCTTATCACAGAGAAACAGAAACAACAATTTGAAGAGCATGATGAACTTGACTTCGCACTCTTGCTTCCTGGCATCGGACGGTTCAGGGCAAACTACTATCGTACATTAGGGGACACTGCTGCTGCATTCAGGATCATTCCTATTGATGTGCCTTCTTTGGATGACCTGGGTGCGCCTGAAGTCTATAAAAGTCTTATCAAAAGAGAAAAAGGGCTTATTCTGGTCACCGGACCGACAGGTTCTGGTAAATCAACCACACTGGCAGCGATGCTTAATGAGATCAACCTTCATGAACAAAAACACATTGTTACCGTGGAAGATCCTGTGGAATTTATTCACCAGAATAAAAAATCCGTCTTCTCTCACAGAGGTGTAGGTGAAGATACCTCCTCTTTTGCCACAGCACTCAAATATGCCATGCGTCAAGACCCGGACATCATACTGATCGGGGAGATGAGGGATAAAGAGACTATAGAAGCCGGACTGACTGCCGCTGAAACAGGTCACCTTGTATTTGGTACCCTGCATACTTCTTCAGCACCGGGAACCATTAACCGTATTATCGATGTATTTACAGGGGATGAACAACCACAGATCAGAGCGATGATCGCCTCTTCACTGGTAGCAGTTATCGCACAGGCGCTTCTCCCTAAGCTGGGAGGGGGTCGTGTGGCTGCTTCAGAGATCCTGGTCACAAATCATGCGATCTCAAACCTCATACGTGAAGATAAAGTGCACCAGATCTATTCACAAATGCAATTAGGACAAGGGGATACAGGTATGCAAACGCAAACACAGGCTCTGCTTAAATTCCTCAAAGACGGGAAGATAAGCCGTGATGTTGCTATGCAGTATGCCAACAGACCAGCTGAACTTTCTGGTAAAGTATGATCATCACCAAAACCTCTCTCAAAACATTTTTAGAGAGATATAGATACAATACGCAAAAACTATAAGTAGAAACAGGGGATAAAATGGATTTTTCAATGGAAGGCTTTTCAATGATGGACTTTAACTACTTTGATGTCACGATCTCAGCCATAGTACTGATACTTGGGATCAAAGGTTTTATGCAGGGATTTATCAAAGAAATATTTGGTCTGTTGGGTCTGGTAGGCGGTGTCTACTTTGCCTCTAGACTTTCTGATAAAGCTGCAACATTTATTGATACGAACTTTTTGCCTTTAGAGAATGCATCCCTGTTAAAACTTATCGGTTTCCTCGCTATTTTGATCATTATTTGGGTAAGTGCTACCATCCTTGGTACGATATTTTCTAAACTTACCAGCGAAAGCGGTTTAGGTTTTCTCAATCGTCTTTTTGGTTTCATCGCAGGAGGGGGGAAGTACTTCCTCATTTTTGCATTGATCGTAACTGCGTTATCCAATGTCACACTGATCAAAGATAATTTAGAAAAGTATATCAATGATTCTATACTTTATCCATATCTCAGAGCGACAGGTTCATACCTTATCAACCTTGACACCTCTGATTTGGGGCTGACTGTTTCAGATACAAAAGAAGTCACTGCTCCGGCTGAAACAAATGTTTCAGTGGAGACAAATACTTCAATTGAAACCAATAACACGATAGAAAAACAAGGTTCAGTATGATTGAATACCCTCTCCTTCTAGAAAAGTTCCAGACACTTCTAAAAGAAAACGCTCTGAAGTTCACAAAACAACGAGAGCTTGTTTTAAAGTTTCTTTATGAAAACAATGGACACTTTACGCCTGAGGATATCTATACCTTACTGAAAGAGCAACACCCGGATGTCAATATCGGTATTGCGACTGTCTATCGTACGCTTGCTCTACTTGAAACATCAGAGATCGCCAGCTCCATCTCTTTTGGTGTACAGGGTAAAAAATATGAACTTGGGCTTAAGAAACATCATGATCACCTGATCTGTACAAAGTGTGGTAATATTATAGAATTCTACGACGAGATCATTGAAGAGAGACAAGAAGAGATAGCAAAAAAGTTCAACTTTCAAATGACAGACCATACGATGAAGATCACCGGTCTTTGTGAGAAGTGCCAATAAACAGACGTAACCCGCTCATACAATAATAAATCGTTGGGATTGCTTGAGAAGCAGCTTCCCATCAAAATAGTCCATAGGGCCTGACCCTATAGAGATGTAATAACTAGATCAACAACAGGAGAGAGCTTGATATTTGACAATCAATATATCCAAGAACGAATCAAAAAAACAGAAAAACTCAGAGAAGAAGGGATCAATCCTTACCCGAACCAGATACAAAAAGGAACCCCTTCAATACAGTTTTTAGAAGAGTGTGCTTATATCAAAGAGCAAGAGAGTGATGAGAAAAAAGATGAGAACAAAACCTATTCACTAACAGGACGAATCAAGTTTATTCGTATCATGGGAAAAGCGGCTTTTGCAAAGATAGCAGATGCAGAAGGTTTGGTTCAGATCTATTATAATAGAGATGAACTTCCGGAAGGTTTTTATAACAATGTGGCAAAGAAACTCTTTGAGGTCGGCGATATCATCGAAGCAACTGGATACCCTTTTGTGACACAAACAGGTGAACTCACACTGCATTGTAAAGATATGAAAATCGTTTCTAAAGCGATCTCTCCACTCCCTGAAAAGTTCCATGGACTTCAAGATCAGGAACTTAGATACAGACAACGTTACCTTGACATGATCATGAATCCTGATGTTAAAAAGAACTTTGTCATGAGATCCAAGATCGTTTCCATGGTAAGAAGATTCTTTGAAAATAAAGAGTTCCTGGAAGTAGAAACACCTATGATGCACCCTATTCCTGGCGGTGCAAATGCAAAACCATTTATCACACACCACAATGCGCTGGATGTAGAGCGTTATCTGCGTATTGCACCTGAACTTTACCTCAAACGTCTTATCGTGGGTGGTATGGAAGCGGTTTTTGAGATCAACAGAAACTTTAGAAATGAAGGAATGGACCATACCCATAACCCTGAATTTACGATGATAGAGTTCTACTGGGCCTATAAAACCTATATCGAACTGATGGAGATCACCGAAGAGTTATTTGATTATCTTTTTGATAATCTTGATCTTGAAAGAAAGTTGCCATATGGTGAGGTTGAGATAGACTTTGCGACACCGTTTGCAAAAATACCGTATATCGAGTCGCTTACAAGCATAGGTGGCGTGCCTGCAGAGGTTGCCACAGATAAGGAAAAAGCATTGGCATATCTCCAGGAGCATAATGTCAAAGTGGATCCTAACCTTACATTGGGTTATCTACAGGCTGAACTCTTTGATGAATTTGTTGAGGGAAAACTCATTAACCCTACGTTTATTACAGACTTCCCTGTCGATATCTCGCCACTGGCTAGAAGAAGTGATGAGAACCCAGACATTGCAGAGCGTTTTGAACTATTCATGGCAGGGAAAGAGATCGCCAATGGTTTCTCTGAGCTTAATGACCCTATCGACCAGTATGAGAGATTTAAGGGACAAGTGGATGCCAAAGAGGCAACGGGCGATGACGAAGCCATGCATATGGATACAGACTATGTGAAGGCACTCAGCTACGGTATGACACCAACAGCCGGTGAGGGTATCGGTATCGACAGACTGGTGATGATGCTGACCAACCAACACAGTATCCGAGATGTACTTCTATTCCCAGCGATGAAACCAGAAGTCCCAAGAGAAGAACTTGCACCGATCTGTGCTGTTGAGAACAAATGTAAAAAATGCGGTAATGAAAATATAGATGAACTGAAACCTGCCAAAAAAGGCAAGGGTATGTTCTGTATAGATGTAGCAGCCTGTAAACAAAGAATGCAAGAGAAGCAAAAGTAAAATTTGGATATAAATCCACTAATAAACCTAACAAAGGACACCTTATGAGTTATGCCATAGAAACATTTGACCCAGAGATTTTTGAAGCGATTGAGAATGAGAGAGAAAGACAAACGGATCACTTAGAGATGATCGCCAGTGAGAACTTTACTATTCCTGCTGTAATGGAAGCGATGGGTTCTGTGTTTACGAACAAATATGCTGAAGGATACCCGTATAAAAGATATTATGGTGGATGTGAATTTGCTGATACAGTAGAACAACTTGCCATTGACAGAGCATGTGAACTATTTAACTGTAACTATGCCAATGTTCAACCGCATTCAGGTTCACAGGCAAATGGCGCTGTCTATGCAGCACTACTTAAGGCTGGAGAGAAGATACTCGGAATGGATTTGAGCCACGGTGGTCACTTGACACATGGTTCCAAGCCAAGTTTTTCTGGTAAAAACTACTCTTCTTTCACTTACGGTGTAGAGCTTGACGGTCGTATCAACTATGACAGAGTCCTAGAGATCGCCAAGATCGTACAGCCTAAGATCATCGTATGTGGTGCATCTGCGTATGCAAGAGAGATAGACTTTAAAAAGTTCAGAGAGATCGCTGATGAAGTTGGTGCTATCCTTTTTGCAGATATCGCTCACATTGCAGGTTTGGTCTGTGCAGGTGAACACCCTAGTCCATTCCCGTATGCGGATGTGGTTACTACGACCACACACAAAACACTTGCAGGACCTCGTGGTGGTATGATCATGACAAATGATGAGGATATCGCTAAAAAGATCAATTCAGCGATCTTCCCTGGACTACAGGGGGGTCCACTTGTACATGTAGTAGCTGCAAAAGCGGTTGGATTCAAGCACAACCTCAGTGATGCATGGAAGGTCTATGCAAAACAAGTAAAAGCAAATGCAGCTGTACTTGCCGATGTACTTATGAAAAGAGGGTATGATGTCGTATCAGGCGGTACAGACAACCACCTTGTACTGGTTTCTTTCCTAAACAAGGATTTCTCTGGTAAAGATGCGGATGCGGCACTGGGTGCAGCAGGTATTACCGTGAACAAAAACACTGTCCCTGGTGAGACAAGAAGTCCATTTGTGACTTCAGGCGTACGTATTGGGTCTCCTGCACTTACAAGCAGAGGGATGAAAGAGAAAGAGTTTGAACTTATCGCAAACAAGATTGCTGATGTACTTGACAATATCAATGACACTGCATTGCATGCAACGATCAAAGAAGAGATGAGAGTACTGGCACAAGATTTTGTGATCTATGACAAGCCTATCTACTAAGGTACAACCATAAAAGTTTTTGATTTAGATCTTTTTGATGACCATTATTACATTAAAAGGAATACGATCGTTGAACAGATACAGTTCAGCAATCGTACCTTTTATGCCAAATTTGAACGTATTAATGAACCGCTGACACCACTGCTGTTAGAACAACACCAAAATAGGCAATTTACAATTGCAGCCCCCCTGCTGAAAGAGAACCATACCAACTATCTTGTGATCGAATACAAAGGTGATGAGCACAAAAGGTTTCAGCATCTTATCAAGCACCTCTTTAAGACACTCAATATCACCGACTATCATATCTATCAGGGTAAAGATATTGAACGACTGCAGGTCTTTATAAGAGTAGACCACTTACCATTGGAAGAGGCAGATGCACAACTTCAAAAACTTTCAAATACGCTTAAAGAAAAAATAACGAAAAAATGGAAATGTCTGCCTTCATTGGCACTGCCAGAAGCATACAATATCGTCACACTTCCCTATAATAGACTCTAACATTTAAATAATATATATAAATATGATATAATCAATACAAATTTATATCTGGAGACACTCCCCCTATGCATGATCACAATCTTGATGACTTGATTATCGATAATATCGAACCGAAAAACAGTAAAACCAAAAGCTTTTTAACCATTATCGCATTACTGATCGTTGTATTGATAGTGGCTATTATCCTCACTAAGATCTTACTGAAAACGCCCGATGAGAATAGGCTTGCGTTTGAAGAAGATACCACAGAGTTGATAGCGCCAGAGCTCCAGTTAAAAGAGACCCCTGAGCCAAAAAAGGTAAAAGAAGAGCCATCACTTTCAAACATTGTAGAAAGTAAACCTCAAACACCTTTGGTTGAAACAAAAAAAGAGAGCATTGAACCATCGACCGTAGTGGTCCAAAAAGAACCTGTGCTTTCAAATATAGAGGATCAAGAGATTCAAGCACCTGTTTCTCAAATAGGCAAGGAAAATATGGTTCAAGAGTCTTCAGAAAAAGCAGAAAAAGATGCTGCTGACATAGCCTATTGGAAAAAAATGCAAGAGAAGAGGAAGGCTGAACAATTAGCTTACGAATCCATGAAACAGAGTAAGCCAACCGTAACGATCAAAGAAGAAAAAACAGTCAAGCCTAAAACAATAAAAACACCTACACCGGTAGTTACTTCTGTGAAAAAACCGGTAAAGAGACCTGTAGCTTCCAAGCCTGTCCCTAAAACCGTTTCTACAGGAAGATATTATGTACAAGTGGGGGCCTATAGACAAGAACCAAGTCAACGTTTTATATCGGTCATTCAAAACAATGGGTACAAATATATCATGACAAAACCTAATAGAAGCGGTATCAAAAGATTACTCATAGGTCCTTATAGTGATAAAGAGTCCGTAAAACGTGTTCTCCTTGATGTGAGAGACCGTATACATAAACAAGCTTTTGTAACAACAAGGTAGACAACTATGCACAAAACAATACTTTTTGATCAACTTACTCCTGTTGCACTCTATGGGAAAATAAAAGAGATTTTTCCCAATGAAGTCACCATGCTTTTTGAGAGTGTCGTCAATACCAGTGACGGTAACTTCTCTTTTATCACAGTAGGTGCACAAGAGCGTCTCAGCTATAAAGATAAAACAACTGTCTATACGGATAAAAGCGGTCATAAAAAAACCTTAAAAGAAGACCCCTTTACTTTTTTAAAAACATATTATAAGAGTATTGATCAGGCTGCCTATAAAGAAAAAGCATCAGAACTTGGTTTCTCTTTTGTGGATGGCTTTATAGGTTTTATCGCCTATGATATGGTCAAAGTATTTGAACCTGTGCTCGAAGAGAGTATGGATGCACTGCTCGACCCGCTTGATACACCTGATCTTGATCTGGTACGTCCAAAGATCATCATTGCCTACTCACACAAAAATGCAACACTCACCATACTCCTGAATGATGACTCTATGAAAAAGGGAGTGAGTGCTATCGAAGCTATCTTGACAAACGCATGCACACCAATGTCTCTTAAGCCGGTAGAACTTGAGGGTGAAGGCAGTTTCAGTATCGATGAAGAACGTTTTAAAGCACTGGTTGTAGAGTCTAAAGAGAATATACGTTCCGGCGATATTTTCCAAATACTTTTGGCCAACCGATATACACAAAAAGGAAAAATAGACCCGCTTAGTTTTTACAGAATTCTTCGTTCTAAAAACCCTTCCCCTTATCTTTTCTTGCTGGACTATGAAGATTTCTCTATCTGTGGTTCTTCACCGGAAGTCATGGTACGTCTGACAGACGGTGAGATACTTCTACGTCCGATCGCAGGTACGCGTAAACGGGGTAAAAATAAAGCACGTGACAAAGAGTTGGAGCTTGAGATGCTCAATGATCCTAAAGAGTGTGCAGAGCACCTTATGCTCATAGACCTGGGACGTAATGATGTAGGACGTGTAGCACAGACTGGTACGGTAAAAGTCACAGATATGATGCGTGTAGAGAAGTACTCTCACGTGATGCATATGGTATCGGATGTCGAAGCGATGTTACAAGAGGATAAAGATATGTTTGACCTCTTCGCTGCCACTTTTACAGCGGGAACCATGACAGGTGCCCCTAAAATAGAAGCCATGAAGCTCATCGCACAATATGAAGGGTTAAAACGTGGATTCTACTCTGGTTCTGTAGGATACTTCTCTTTTGATGGGAACATGGATTCAGCCATCGCCATACGTACTTCACTTATCAAACCAGACTCTATCACCCTACAGGCTGGTGCCGGAGTGGTTGCCGATTCAAAACCGGAACTGGAATATCTGGAAGTGAAAAATAAACTAGGTGCACTGCTCTCCACACTCAAAGAGATGGAGACACTCTAAAGATGGGTAAAAACTCCCTATGAAACAGCTCTTTGCCATCTTTGGAAATCCAGTTTCCCACTCCAAATCCCCACTGATGCACAACCTCTCGTTTCAAGGGCTGAAGTTTGACGGATGTTATGCCCGCTATCTACTTGAAGAGGGGAGCAGGCTCAAAGAAACCTTCTTTTCACTTGGCCTCAAAGGTATCAACATCACTGTACCTCATAAAGAGCATGCCTATGCTGCGTGTGATGTACTGGATCCTTTTGCCCAAAAAGTGGGTGCGGTCAATACCATCGTTGAAAAAGAGGGAAAACTCTATGGATACAATACAGATGCTCCAGGTTTTTTAAAAGCCATATCTGAATTCGAAAATGTCAAAACCGTCCTTTTTTTAGGTGCGGGAGGTACAGCCAAGTCTACTTCTATCATCCTCAAAGAAGCTGGCTATGAGGTAACCATTCTTAATCGCAGTGGAGATAGGCTCACCTATTTCAAAGAAAATGGATTTGAAACCTATACCTTTGAGGATTTCCGGCCAAAGCCCTATGACCTAGTGATCAATATGACTTCTGCCGGGCTTGAAGATGATGCACTACCGGCTCCATCTGACATACTTGAAAAAGTGATACCTACCGCAAAAGCCTGTGTAGATGTGATCTATGGGAAAGAGACACCCTTTTTAAAACTTGCAAAAAACCAGAATAAACCGACAAAAGACGGTTCTGATATGCTGCTCTATCAGGGAATCATCGCTTTTGAGTATTTTACAGACCATACTTTTAGCTTTGAAGAGATCAAACCATATATGCAAAAAGCATTTATACTCTAACAAGCCATTTGACTTTAATTAACCTTTAGTCATTAAAATAAGAATATATAGAGACACTATGAGGTAACCATGATAAATATTTTAATGATTGAAGATGATACAGAGTTTGCAGAACTACTCACGGAGTATCTTGCACAATATGATATCAAGGTCACGAACTATGAAGATCCTTATCTTGGTCTGAGTGCCGGTGTGAAGAAATACGACCTACTCATCTTGGACCTTACACTTCCAGGGATGGATGGCCTTGAAGTCTGTAAAGAGGTGGTGGAAAAATATGATATTCCTATTATTATCTCATCCGCACGTTCGGACATCAATGACAAAGTGGAGGGTTTTGCACTGGGTGCCGATGACTACCTGCCTAAACCCTATGACCCCAAAGAGATGTATGCACGTATCACTTCACTGCTTAGACGTTACTCGAAATCAGAACATAACAAAATTGCCACACCTAAAAGTGATTTTGAACTGAAAGGGGATACCATCTATTTTAAAGGAGAAGCACTCTCTTTGACACCTGCTGAATTTGAAGTCCTCTCCCTACTGGTAAAACATCAAGGCATTACACAATCCCGTGAACAGATCATCAATACTTCCAGGGCTATGAGTATGGATTCACAAGGGAAAAGTCTGGATGTCATTATCTCAAAGATACGTACAAAACTGGGTGATAACAAACGTATACAGGCCGTGCGTGGTGTAGGATATAAACTCGTATGATCATCACATCATTACGCAGTAAAATAAGACTGGTATTTTCTGTTACTTTACTTCTGTTGGGTGCACTGTTTATCTTTTCTATCAAATATGACCATGCAATGATAGAAGAGAGGAATATTGCACAAGAACAGGCCATTTCCCATTATCTTTATACCTATTATCTAAAATACGGGAAGATCGATGAAGCCTATCTTGAGGCACAGAATGTGTCACTCATTACAGATAAAGGCATGGTCGTTCAGATAGAACGTTTTTTCAAAGAGAAAGGTGAACTTAAACGTTATGCCGTAGACACCTTCCATTTAAAGCGTATCATCATCATCAACAATGATCGATTTAAACTGATACTTGAAAACAAGAATAAACCACAGTTCCCGATTAAACGTGTCCTCATTTTCTCCACTGTCTTTCTTCTCATTATCTTTTTATATCTGTGGATCATGAAAAGTTTACAACCGCTTTCCGCACTCAAAAGCCAGATCAAGACCTTCTCTAAAGGTAACCTGGATATAGAGTGTAAAAGTGATAAGAAAGATGAGATAGCCGAGGTAGCGAATGAATTTGATCATGCCGTTACCATGATACGTGAACTTCTGCATTCCCGCCAACTCTTTTTACGTGCCATCATGCATGAGCTTAAAACACCTATCGCCAAAGGGCGTCTTGTCAGTGAAATGCTTGAGGATGAGAAAAATAAAGCCCGTATGCACAGTATCTTTGAAAGACTGAACCTTCTTATCGATGAATTTGCAAAGATCGAGCAGATCACTTCCAAGAACTTTGAACTGACGATCAAACCTTACAAGATGAGCGACCTGCTTGAAGCCAGTGAAGATATGCTGATGATAGAGAACCCAAAACGTCTTATCACAACGAACATTGAAAAAGATTATAGTCTATCGGTTGATTTTGAACTTTTCACACTTGTGATCAAGAACCTTCTTGATAACGGTATAAAATACAGTACGGACAAATATATTACCGTGACCATAAATGACAACAAACTGACAATCAGGAATAAAGGTGAAGCGTTGCCAGAGCCGTTAGAAAATTATTTCAAACCTTTCCATGCCTCTAAAAAAGGATTAGGGTTAGGACTCTATATTGTAAAGAGTATTTTGGATATTCATCAAATGGAGTTACACTATCAGCATGAAGATGGAGAAAACATCTTCACACTGGTATAGCCTATTCAGAGTCGTCATCTTTATGTGAAAGCATAAATGCAAGCTCCAAGGCTTGAGATGCATTCAGTCTAGGGTCACACTGGGTATGGTAACGGCTTGCAAGTCCTTCATCCGTAATGGCACACGATGTACTACCTGTACACTCAGTCACATCATTTCCCGTCATCTCCAAGTGTATACCTGCAGCGACAGTACCCATCTCTTTATGAATAGCCACGAACTGTTCTACTTCAGAAAGAATGTTATCAAAATCCCTGGTTTTGAACCCAGTTGAACTCTTTTCAACATTTCCATGCATAGGATCGCAAGACCATACAACATTTTTCCCTTCATCTCTTACACGCTTAAGTAATTTAGGGAAATACTCTCTGATCTTACTGGCACCCATACGTACGATAAGGTTCAATCTTCCCTCTTCGTTATCCGGGTTCAATGCATCAATAAGCTCGATAAGTTCATCTTCTCCCATCGTTGGACCAACTTTACAGCCGATAGGGTTTTTGATCCCTCTAAAGTATTCGATATGTGCTTCATTGAGATCTCTTGTTCTATCACCTATCCATAGCATATGGGCTGAACAGTCATACCATTCACCGGTCTCAGAGTCTTGTCTGGTCAATGCCTCTTCATAGTTAAGAAGCAATGCTTCATGTGATGTATAGAGTGTGGTTTGGTGTAGTTGTGGCATTGTATCACTATTCAGTCCACAGGCTGCCATAAACTTCATTGCATGGTCGATTTTAGTACTGAGCGCATCATAACGCTTTCCAAGCGGATTGTCTCTAATAAACTCAAGGTTCCATTGGTGTACTTTAGTAAGATCTGCCAAACCGCCTCTTGCAAACGCACGCACAAGATTCAGTGTCGCAGCAGACTGATTATAGGCTTTTAGCATATTTTTAGGATTCGGTACCCTTGCTGCTTCAGTAAACTCGATACTATTAATGATATCCCCACGGTAGCTTGGTAACTTAACACCATCAATCTCTTCAAAATCAGAGGATCTCGGTTTTGCAAATTGTCCGGCAATACGTCCTACTTTGACCACTGGCTTACCTGTACCATACATCAAAACCATGTTCATCTGAAGCATCAGCCTAAAAAGATTTTTAATATTTTTTGCATTAAAGTCAGAAAAGCTCTCTGCACAATCTCCGCCTTGGAGTAAAAATGCTTCCCCGCGTCCAGCTTTTGCCAGTTTCTCTTTCAAGTCTCTTGCCTCACCTGCAAAAATAAGTGGTGGATAAGAACTTAATTCAGCTTCTACTTTTTTAAGAAGTTCTTGGTCTTGATATGTTGGTTGTTGCTTTATGGGAAAATTTCTCCAACTGCCTGGTGTCCAACTCATAGTATATCCTTAAAAATAAATTGGACGATTATAGCTAAAAAAAATGAAAAAAAGGAATCAAGTTATTCACAGGGGTGAAAGAAGAGTGAATAACTTTACTTTATGATCAGAATAAGATTTACTTTTTTATAATAAAGGTTACAAAATTTGCCCATTGAAAGATCGTTTCAATACGCCTCAACCCTGCATCCTTTCACATCTGATGCTCTCTTTAAAGGGTAAAAGTACTTACGTTACTCACAAAGGTGAGAAAGATGTGAATAACTTCACTTTATCATTAGAATAAGATTTACTTTTTTGCAACAAAGGTCACAAAATTTGCCCATTGAAAGATCGTTTCAATACGCTTAAATCCTGCATCCCTGCACATCTGGATATTCTCTTTGATGGTGAAAGGGATCAGTACATTCTCCAGCGCTTCGCGCTTTTGTGCGATCTCATAGTCACTGTATCCCTGCCCTTTTTTATACTCATAATAGATATCGATGAGCTCCTTGTCAAGCTTTTTATCTTCAAAAACCACTTTCTCAGAAAAAATGAACATCCCATCTTCGTTTAATCCTTGATACAACTTCTTTATAAGTTCAACACGCTGCATAGGCCGGATGAACTGTAACGTATAGTTTGCCACTATGATATCTTCTTCTTGGTAGTCATAGGTCAGCATATCAGCCAATTCCAACTCTATGTTTGCACCGAAAGCCTGACATTTTTGCTCTGCCCTATTTAACATCGCCTGTGAATTATCCAAACCTTTGAGTTGCATCTTGACATCCATTTTACTGTGAAGATCGAGTAGGAACTTCGCGGTAGAAGAACCAAGATCAAGCACTTTTTTACCCTCTTTTTGTTCTGCAAGTATCAAAGAGATGATCAACTTGCGTACTTCATCATAAAAAGGCACGGAACGGCTCAACATATCATCGAACACAGACGCGACTGCTTCATCAAATTCAAATTTTTTTTCTATAGGCTTATTAAACACTTTATCTTGCATTACTTTTTCTTTACAATTTATTTTTATCATTATATTCAAAGAGTAGTCTAAATCAGTTGAAGCATAAAATATACTTTCTCATGTTTTTTTATCAAAATCAAAGCTTTTTCTATTAGAATTAGAAACAAGGGATTAGAATTAAAAATATGGAAAAATTAACTATACTTATTGTAGATGATGACAAAACTACTACCTCTATACTTAACCATATGTTATATGGGTATACAGATCATATACTCACGGCATCCAATGGACTAGAGGGACTTGAACTCTATCAGACACATCAACCGGATATTATTCTCTCTGATATCAACATGCCGCATATGAATGGCCTGGAGATGGTTGAAGAGATAAGAAAAGAAGATGAACATGTGAAGATAGCCATCTTTACAGACTTTGAAAAACGTGATATTCTCCTTAAAGCGATCGAGCTTGGAGTGAATCAGTTCCTTTCCAAGCCGTTTGCCTCTAAAAGCTTTTCCAAGACCATACAAAGCCTTTATGATGATGTCATAGAGAAAAGACGTAGTAACCGAGAGATTCAGAGACAACAAAATATACTTCATGCCATCAATGAGATGTCACATAACTTTTTACAACAATCAGATTGGATGCAAGCACTCAAAAAAGAGATGCAGAATCTTAAAGAAGCTTCTGACATGTCATCCATATTTATCTACCAAAATGAGGAGGATGAAAATAACCTTTCAGCACAAAAACTTCTCTATATCAATGATAACCCTGAGGCAAAAAGTAAAAAACGTATCCACTACCGTAAACACTATTTCATGCGTTGGAAGAACCAATTAGAGAAAAATCTCTCTATCAATGGAAGCAGAGAGGATTATGACAAGTCAAAAAAGAAACTCTTGGACCTCTTTAAGATCAATTCTCTGCTCATATTGCCTATCTTTGTACAAGATAAATGGTGGGGTTTTCTTGGTATTGGAGATGAGCACAAGGAAACACTCGAATCCACCAATGTTGAAATGCTCAGTACTGCTGCATCCATCATCGGCGCGGCTATAAATAACAGAAACAACCTCAAATCACTTGAAATGTCTTCCGCAGTCTATGAACACACCATGGATGGTGTCTTGATCACAGACAGCAATAACCGTATTCTACATGTGAATGATGCATTTGTCGATATAACAGGTTATTCACTGGAGAATGTGCTGGGTAAAGATCCCAAGATCCTCAAATCCGGGAAACACGATAATCACTTTTACCAGAAAATATGGAACCAATTGTCTGAGAATGGATACTGGCAAGGAGAGATCACCAATCGTAAAAAAAACGGTGAGATCTATATTGAGTGGCTCAGTATCAATACGATCAAAAATGCTCAGGGTAAGATCGAAAATTTTATCGGCATCTTTTCCGATGTCACACACCAGCGAAAAGATGCACATGACCATGCCTACTTAGCCACACATGATCCCCTTACCGGTCTATCCAACCGACTCTTATTCAATGATAGATTGGAACATGCGATCAACCACGCAGACCGGTTCAAGAAATGTATCAGTCTTATATTTTGTGACTTGGATAATTTTAAACCGATCAATGATACTTTTGGTCATACTATAGGTGATGAGATACTCAAAAGAGTAGGAAGTGCGCTCCAAGGGATCTTAAGAAAAGAGGATACCATATGTCGTTTCGGCGGGGATGAATTTGTCATCCTTGTTGAAGAGTTACATAGTTTTGAATATCTGAACGAAATTTTAAGTAGGATCAATGCACTGACACATACACCTTGTGTCATCGAAGGAAATACGATCTCCATAGGGATGAGTATCGGTGCATCCATCTATCCCGATGACGGTGTCACACCAGAAGACTTGATAAAATCTGCTGATTCAGCAATGTACAAAGCAAAGAACAGTGGTAAAAATCGTATAGAGTATTCTCAGCCAGATCCGGATCTTTATTGTCTTAAAAAATATAACAACATGGATGAGGCAGACATACACTACACTACGTAGGCAATTTTAAAAAAGATTATCGGTCAAACCTCTCTAGATCTCATTTGATGATAATCTCTTTTTTGCTGCCGTGATATCATCAAGAATTTGTTCCCTCAGGGCATCTAAACTATCAAACTTTTGATTCATACGGATAAAGTCTACAAATTCCAGTGCAACTTCTCCACTTACTTCACCGATCTCTTGTTCTAAGATATGTGTCTCTACGGCATAGGAGTCATCTGTTGTCACACGATGCCCCAAAAAGCTTACAGAGTCCAACCATTGACCATCAATACAGGTACGTGTGGCATAGACACCTTCCATTGGGAGTTGATACTCTTGTACATGCAAATTGATCGTGGGAACCAACTCTTTTTTACCCAGTCCCTGTCCTGGCACCACCCTGCCTTCTATATAATAGGTTCTACCCAGTAATTGATTTGCCAGTTCGATCTTTCCTTCACGCAGATACGTTTTGATGATACGGGAGTGTACCGGTGTCTCCCCAAGTGTGACCTGTTTAACGATGGAGATATCTTTATTCGTCAGTGTTTTCATCATCTGCGCATTCCCTGCTTTATCTTTGCCAAAATGAAAATCATACCCCACTACGATCGTTTCGAGTGCAGGAAAATCAGCTTCCAGTTTATGGACAAATGCTTCAGGTGTCAATGATTTTATCTTGTCAAAATGGTAAAAGCAGCATGCTTTAGAAGTAAAAAGTGAACGTTTGTATCCCGGTGTCAAGTAACCGGTATTTCTCTCTATGATCACCAGTGCATCTACCTTATCTATAAGCGCCTGATGTCCAAGATGTATACCGTCAAATGAGCCTATGGCGATATGCTTGATCTGATTTCGCAAAGACAACGCTACTTCTCCTTCTTTCTAAAATGATACAGATACTCTTGATTACCCTCTTTACCTTGGACCTGCGAACGTGCCTGGTAGCAAAGCTCCCATCCCAGCTTTTCAGCCTGAGCTTCAAATGCCTCTTTGCGTCTGGCTATCGCATCAATATCCTGTACTACACCTCTGCTGTCACGCTTTACATCCTTCCCCACTTCGAACTGTGGTTTATAGAGTATAATGATATCTGTACCGTTGTGAGCAAGTCTGTCTATGTCCTCAATGATCTGCAGTATGGAGATGAACGAAACATCACAAGTGATCAGTTCAAAACCAACATCACTTTTAAATTCTCGGATATCAGTCTCTTCATACAATGAAAGTTTTGCATTGTTGCGAAGTGAGACATGCAGTTGGTCTTTACCTACATCCACACAGGAGAGGCTTGTCACACCATTCTCAAGTATGATCTGAGCAAAGCCACCCGTACTGGAACCTATATCCAATGCTCTTTTCCCTTTCAAGTCCATGGGATACTCAGCCAAAAAGTTCTCCAGCTTGCGCGCTGCACGGCTCACATAAAATTTCGTATCTTCCACTTCGACGATGCTGTTCTCATCTACTTTGGCTGAAGCTTTGGCCTTCTTGCCGTCTACCAGGACCTGTCCGGCTTTGATCGCATCATTTGCACGGTTACGACTCTCAAAATAACCCTCTTCTACCAAATATTTATCCAGTCTCACAGCATTTGCCTCATCTCATCTTCCGTCAGTGTTTTCACTCCCAGACTCTCAGCCTTGGTCAACTTGGATCCTGCATCCTCACCATAGACCACATAGTCTGTTTTTTTACTGACAGAGCCACTGACCTTAGCCCCCAGTTTTTCAAGCATCTCTTTGATGATACCGCGGCTTACAGACATAGACCCTGTCAGTACCACTGTTTTACTTTTGAAAGGGTTCTCTTCTGCTTCCACTTTCTCTTCTACGGTAGGTTCTATCGTTTCAAAAAGCTGCAAGACAAAATCATGGTTGACCCGCATAAATTCAAGCAGTGAGTTTGCCATCTCTTCACCGATACCATCCAGGGCTACCACAGTATCAAATGTTGCATCCACGATATCCAGCCCAAACTCCAATGCCAGTGCCTTGCTGGCTACCTCTCCGATATGCTCTATACCCATCGCATTCAGAAGACGATACAACGGTACACCCTTGGTCGCCTGGATCGCACCTATGAGATTGTTGATACGTTTCTCTTTAAAGCCTTCAAGGTGTTCAAGATCTTCATACTTGATGAAATAAAGATCAAGGATATCTTTGATGATCCCTTCTTTGACCAGCAGTTCAACGATCTTGCTTCCCAACCCGTCGATATTCATACACCCTTTTCTCGCGAAGTGGATGATCGAGTTAATCACACGATCAGGGCAGTGAAGGTTCTGGCATTTGATCAAGGTGCCTTCATCAAGCAGTTCACTGTTACAGGTAGGGCACACTGTAGGACGTGTAACGATCATTTCACTTCCGTCTCTACGTTCTTCTAAAACTTTGATGATCTTTGGTATCACATCCCCGCTTCGTATGATGATGACAGAGTCACCGATATGGATATCCTTACGCTCGATCTCATCGAAGTTGTGTAGTGTGGCACGGCTGACCATCGCACCTTCAATGTTCACAGGTTCGATCTCGGCTACCGGTGTTACCACACCCGTTCTTCCTACCTGTAGTGTAATCGCATTGATTTGAGTGACTTTTTCGACTGCAGGGAACTTATAGGCACACATCCACTTGGGAAACTTCACCGTGTATCCTAGCTCCTCCTGTTTCGCCACCTCATCGACCTTAAGTACCATCCCGTCCATCATCATAGGTATCTCATCACGCTTCTCAATAAGCATACGGTAAAAAGCTTCTATCTCATCGATACCCTTACAATCCTGTGCAAACGGCGGTTCCAAAAAGCCTAAAGTATAGACATAGTCCATCTTCTCGGAAAGTTTTCGATGTTCAAGCGTGTTTTCTCCAAGTCCCCAAGGATAAAAAACCAGCCTTCTTTTAGCCGTAATGGAACTGTCAAGCTGTCTAAGACTCCCCGCTGCTGCATTACGAGGATTGGCAAAGAGGCTCTCTCCTGCTTCGAGTCTCTCTTCATTAATCTGCTCAAAGTCATCCTTTCGTATCACCACTTCACCGCGTATCTCAATCAGCCCCTTATAATCGATACTGAGTGGTACAGAACGTATCGTCCGTACATTATCCGTCACCTCTTCACCTACGACACCATCCCCACGTGTTATGGCACGTACCAGCTTCCCATCCTCATAGAGTAAGTTCATACTCGCACCGTCAAATTTTGGCTCACAGAAATACTCACACTCCCCTATATTCTTCTCTACACGCTCCAACCACTCTACGACCTCATTTCGGTCAAACACATCTTCCATACTCCACATACGTTTGATGTGCTTCGCCTTGGAAAACTCATCACGCACGATACCTCCGACACGCTTTGTAGGAGAATCTTCTGCCACATCTGCAGGGTTCTCTGTTTCATAGTCCAACACTTCATGGTAAAGCCTGTCATACTCTTCATCACTGGCAATGGGATTATCTTCCACATAATAAGCATGTGCCCATTTTTTAAGGAGTTTGATCTTCTCTTGGTATTGTTCGTTTGTCATTGTTTATAGTTTACTTTCTCTTTTTTTCCATCATATTTCGGCATAGTATGCAAGATATACACATCCAAAAAAGCTTTTGCCCTCGCAAAATACTCTCTAGCTTTCATCCTGTACGCAGCTGCTGTACCCGGTATATCTTTTGCTATAAAACCTATGGCTTTATGTCCTTTGGATTTGGCGATGAACAGTGCTCTTTCAAGGTGAAATTTCTGGGAGACGATTATATAGTCTTTTAGGTCAAAAATCGCTTCAGCTCTTACCACAGAATCAAGGGTTCTTAACCCGAAAGGATCAATGGTAATATAGCGGTTTGGAACCCCCGCTTTTATCAGATCTTTTTGCATCTTGCTTGTCTCATTATAATACTTGGTACTATTATCCCCGGAAACCACTATAGCTTTCACTTTACCTGCCTTAAAAAGATCGACTGCAGCACGAATACGATAGGTATAAAAGTAGTTCTGCCCGCCACCTACCATATATTTGGCTGTACCCAATACCAAAGCAGCTTTTTTCGCCGGGACTTTGTCAATAGTGTGATACAGATCCGCTTCTGCCTGTTTTGAGATAGAGATATAGATCACAACCAGTGCCATCACTGTGAGCAAAACAGAACCGAGGATCCACTTTAGTATACGTACCACGATTTACAGCATCGCTCTCAAAACTGCTAAAGCCTGTTGATGTTCGGCAACATCATGACAACGCACGATAGAAGCCCCGTTCTCAACCGCTTTCAAATGGATCGCTAAGGTACCTGGCAAACGCTCTTCAGTAGTAGAAGTACTAATTTTGTTGATTATTGATTTTCTGCTTGCACCTACAAGCACTTCACAGCCGAATATTTTAAAATGCGCCATGTTCTTGATCAGGGTCAGATTATGTTCCAAGGCCTTACCAAAGCCTATCCCTACATCCAAGATGATATTTTCTCTGACAAGCCCTAAACCTTCACATTTCGCGATACGCGCCTCAAAAAAATCACTGACCTCCACCATGACATCATCATAATATGGGTCTTTTTGCATGGTCTTTGGTGTGCCTTTCATGTGCATGATGCATAGTCTGGCATCATACTTCACTGCAAGATCGACGATAGCATCATCACTTGCTCCTGTAATATCGTTGATAATCGTAAATCCACTATCCAGTGCATACGCTACAACATCAGGTGTATAACTGTCCACAGAAAACGTTGCTTTTTTATACAGCTTTTCAGCTTTGATGATATCACAAACAGGTTTGATACGTGCCAACTCTTCTTCTGCACTTACCTCATCTGCCCCCGGGCGGGAAGATACAGCACCTATATCAATGATATCTGCACCACTCTCTATCATCTCTTTGATCTGCTTTATGGCATCTTCAGCCTTGAACCTGCTTCCAGAAAAGAAACTGTCATCATTGGCATTGATCACACCCATGATCTGTGTGGGATAGGTTTTTACAGCAAGAAATTTCTTCAATTCCATAGCGATCGTTTTAAGTCCAAAAGGCTGTGCCAACTCTTTTTTAGAGAGGAGTTCCATATGTTTTCTCGTTCCCATAAGAATACAGTCATAGGTAGGTTTTTCACAGAGTATGACCCCACCAGGTACAGCAAGCTCTGCACCTATGCTAAGGGCATCCTGTTTGAGTATATTTGCAGCGGGTGTTTTAAGGTCTTTGATAAAGAAATGGAGCAGTTCCATCTTCTTTGCCATGATACTGATACCACCGCTCTCTACATTCAATGCTTTAAGGGCTGCTTTTTTATCTGTGATATGTCCAAGTTGATATATTTTCATAGAAGCCCCTTTAGAGTCTTAGTATATTTTACCGTTTTTTTCGAGCCAGAAGTTTCAAAAGCAGGGTATTAAGTACAAATGGTGGCGGTGATCCTATATCCAAAGCAATAAAAGCATTCGAAAAAAGATTTAACGTTTTTTCATCCAGGTTATATGCCTGTGAATAGATAGCATCTTTGCTGATACGTTCCACAAGCGATTTCATTGCCTTGGCATCTGTACGTTTATGGGTTTGTACAAAATCATATACCGTAGCCAAAGAGAGGTGAGATAGATCCAACTCCAGCGCTTCCTCTTCTGTATACGAAGAATGCATCGTAATAGGTAAACGTGAACGAATGGTATCCAGGATCGTAGCTTTGTTCGGTGTAATAAGAATAAACTCTTTTTTGGGTGGGGGTTCTTCTATCACTTTTAAAAGTTTGTTCTGTACCACAGGGGAAAATGTTTTGGCAGCAAGGATAATGACGGTGGTCTCATCACTGGCCATATACGCCTTTTCTATCGCAAGTTTTGCATCTTCGACTAAAAAATTATCCTCTTTGATGATCTTCACAAAACGTTCATTTTGTTGTAGCCCTTCGAGCTGGATCACCGTGTCATTGATATTACTGCTGATGATCACTTGGCTCACTAGTCTCATGACTCTAAATCTAAATCCCCGAAAAGTGCTGCTGAGAGTGTGTTGTCAAAAAGCTTAAAAAGCTGTAACAGTTTAATATCCAGTAAAGCATCCGAACTACGGAAGGCAAAACTATCTTGGACCTCTTCATCCATGACCCATAAAAAGCTGTTTTCATTTCTATAGGCGAGTTTTGTGTAAGGATGATCTCCTTTACCAATATACCAAATATAATAACCGTTAGGATAAGAGATATCCAACATATCTTCAAGAAGTTGCAAGTCCTGTGTCGATTTCATCTCTTGAAAATGAGGGAAACAGCTCGATAGACAGAAGAAAGGAAGCAATGGTCTGTTTTTTTTCATATCATTGATATTCTTTAAAATATATTGAGAAAACCACTCATATGATTCATCCGTAATGATAAGCGCTGTTTTTCCCTCAATACTTTGAGAAACAGCACTTTTGGCTAAAGGTGCCCATTCATAACGGTACTCTTCCATCCATGAAAAAGAAGACTCTTCTTCACGAATGGTCTCCAGTGTCCACTTTAAAAGCTGCTGCATTTACCCTACTTGTCTAATTCGTAAGCTTCATGAAGTGTACGGATGGCAAGTTCACCATACTTCTCATCTATCACCATAGAGACCTTTATCTCAGATGTAGAGATCATTTGTATGTTGATGTTACTTTGCGCCAGTACAGTAAATGCTGTCGCAGCCACACCTGAGTGGGATTTCATACCTACACCCACAACAGAGACTTTGCATACATGCTCATCAAAATCCATCCCTTGGATATCATGGTCAAAGCTTTCCATCAATCTTTTGGCATTTTCATGTTCACTTTGCGGTACAGTAAATCCAAGATTGGTTGAACCGTCCGTCCCCATATTTTGAATGATCATGTCCACATTGATGTTCGCCTTTGCCAGCATTGTGAAGATCTCTGCTGCGATCCCCGGTCTGTCTGAAACACCTCTAAGTGTCACTCTTGCTTGGTTTTTGTCAAGGACAACACCACTTACTAATACTTCTTCCATACTATTGCTCTCCTTTGTGATAAGCGTACCTTCATTGTCGCTAAAACTACTTTTAGCGTATAGTTTTACATTAAGTTTTTTTGCCAATTCTACTGAACGGTTCTGTAACACCTTCGCACCCAGTGACGAAAGCTCTAACATCTCATCATAAGAGATCGTGTCAAGCTTCTTTGCATTAGGTTCGATACGTGGATCTGTGGTGTAAATACCATCTACATCTGAATAGATCTCACACTGGTCCGCCTTCAATGCTCCGGCCAATGCAACAGCAGATAGATCTGAACCGCCACGTCCCAGTGTGGTCACTGAACCATCTTTATTGATCCCTTGGAAACCTGCTACAATAACGATCTTCCCCACACCTATAGCCGCTTGCATTGCAGTCGGGTCTATGGACTCTATGCGTGCATAGGTATGTGTATTATCTGTCACGATGCCCGCTTGACGTCCGGTCATTGCTACTGCATCATACCCTTTTGACTGCAAAGCGATAGATAGCAGTGCAGCTGTCACGCGTTCTCCCGAACTGAGCAGCATATCCATCTCTTTTTTTGCAGGATTCTTCGTAAAGTGTTCTGCATACCCTATGAGTTTATTGGTTTCACCGCTCATCGCAGAGACAACAACTACAATGTCATTACCAGCTTCTTTTGCTTTTGCTACACGGTTGGCCACATTTTCGATACGATCTAAATCTCCAACGCTTGTACCGCCATATTTATGTACAACTAACATCTATATCAAACCCTCTTCTATAAAATAATCGATCACTCTACGATACACTTTGCGTTTAAAGTAGGTCACCTTTTTAAATAACTGTTCATACTCTACAAACTCATACTCTTCAAATTCAGGAATATCATATGCCTGTAAATTGATGGTTGCACTCTCTTTCAGGCGTACCAAAAAATATTTTTGTGTCTGCCCGTCAAAAGGGTATGTTTTACCTCGTGACCTTTTAGGAAAGTCATAGGTGATCCATTCAGGAAACTCCCCAAGTACTTCTACATTATCACAGCCTATCTCTTCCAACAATTCCCGTTTCAATGCTTCTCGAGGTGTTTCACCTTCATCGATACCTCCCTGAGGAAATTGCCACGCGTTCTTGATATCACTTCGATGTGCTACAAAGAACTCACACTTGTCCGGATATTTGGAAGAGAGTATGACAGCTGCAACATTAGGCCTATAGCTCTTTTTCTTTTGCATGCTTTTACTCATTTCACATTCTAATTCAATAGGACGCAACAAAACTCAAAGTCTTTTATCGCGTTAGTACTGTGCTTCTTTCAAAGAAAGCAAAAGAGACAGGTCTCTTTTGGTAATCAGTACCAAATGGTATTTTTACTTTAGATCTACTAAAATTTATCGATACATTCCTAATTTTCTGATATTATTCTATCTAAACTGCGGTTACAAACATTTGAAAAGTGAGAAAACTATTTGCTAATTTATCTTCATATTCCTTACTGTGATTCAAAGTGTCACTACTGTAGCTTCAATACCTATGTCGACAAATTTGAAACCCAGTCCAACTATATGAAGGCCCTCTATCAGCAACTTTCATTTGAACTGCAACGTTTTGATGCTAAACCGCAAAGTATTGAAACACTTTTTATAGGGGGAGGTACACCTTCAACGGTAGACCCAGCACTCTATGCTTCCATTTTCGAACTGCTTCACCCATACCTGAAAAAAAATGCAGAGATCACTACAGAAGCAAACCCGAACTCTGCAAGCAAAGTATGGCTTGAGGGTATGAAAAAACTTGGTGTGAACCGTGTCAGTTTCGGGGTACAAAGTTTTCATGCACAAAAACTCAAAGCACTCAACCGGGCACATAACCCACAACAGGCAAAAGAAGCCATACACACTGCTAAAACACTGGGATATGAACATCTCTCTTTAGATTTGATCTACAACTACCAGGGTGACACAAAAGAGCTGCTTTTGAATGATATAAAGGAAGCCTTTTCTCTTCCTATTGATCATATATCCGCCTATGAACTGACCATCGAGGACGGTACAAAGTTTTCAATGACACCTGAGGTAAGACAGGAGAATGAGGATCTTGCTTTTTTTGTCACGAATGAGATAGAAAAACGGGGCTTTAAAGCCTATGAGATCTCAAACTTCGGTACCTACCAGAGCAGACATAACAGAGGGTATTGGGAACTCAAGAATTATATAGGTGCAGGAGCTGGTGCCGTAGGATTTTTTAAAAACAAACGTTTTTATCCCCAAACCGATATTGAAGCCTATGTTGCAGACCCGCTTAGTATCATAGAAGAAGTACTCACTCCGGATGAGCTACTGACAGAAAAGATCTTTTTAGGCCTGCGCAGCAATGTAGGTGTAGAGAAAGCCCTACTTACAGAAGCGATGATAAAAAAAGCAAATACCCTTTGTGAAAAAGAGAAACTTCGTTGCGATGAGACACATTACTATAATGATAATTTCTTCTTGAGTGATGAACTCGCACTCTACATTTTAGGATAATTCGATAAAATACAGCAATTAAATTACAAGGTATATTATGTTTGGTATCGGCTTTACTGAGTTACTTCTCATTTCCATTGTTGCGATACTCTTTTTGGGGCCAGATAAGCTACCTCAAGCGATGATAGAGGTTGCCAAATTTATCAAAGGTGTCAAAAAGACTGTAAGTGAAGCAAAAAGTTCTCTTGAAGAGGAGATGAAAATTGCAGATCTTAAAGAAGAAGCACTGAATTATAAAAAACAACTGGATGAGGCAACGAACGAACTTAGAAATTTTAAAAACATAGATTTTGATGAGTTTGAGGAGGAGATCTCAACAGAGTCTTCTAAAGCAGTTTCAAAAGAGACAACTTCTGACAGTAAAGAGACAGCCCAAGAGGAGACCATTGCCACACAGGTTGAGGCAAAAAATGACACGATAACCTTTACAAAGCCAAAAAAGCAAAAGAAAAAAGAAGCGACGGATGAAACAACAGACAAACCTGAAGGTGATGCGTAATGTTTAGTGAACTCAGACCCCACCTCGTTGAGCTACGAAAAAGACTCGGACTCTCTGTACTCTCGGTATTTATTGCATTTATCATTGCATTTTTCTTTCATGAGGCGATATTGGCATGGATCACAGCACCTTTGAATGAGGCTTTGGACCAAGTGGCACACCTTTCGAAAAAGGCTGCTGATGGGATGGTAACCACCCACCAGGTAGGTGGTGCATTTTTTGTCGCACTGAAAGTTTCGTTTTTTGCAGGTCTGCTCGGTGCACTGCCGTTCATACTCTATCAGATCTGGCTTTTTGTGGCACCCGGCCTGTACAGTAATGAAAAAAAGATGATCCTTCCATTTGTCATAGGCGGTTCGATCATGTTCTTTGTAGGTGTGCTTTTTGCCTACTATGTCGTGACGCCATTTGGGTTTCAGTTCCTTATTACTTTTGGTTCTTTTCTCTATACACCGCTGATCAATATCGAAGACTATGTCGGCTTTTTTACCAAGATCATGATGGGATTTGGTATCGCATTTGAACTACCGGTATTTGCCTATTTCTTGGCACTTCTTGGCCTTGTTACAGATAAAACTCTCAAAGACTTTTTCAAATATGCCGTACTGATCATCTTTGTGGTGGCTGCACTACTTACCCCGCCTGATGTACTGACACAGCTTCTTATGGCTGCACCGCTTGTCCTCCTTTATGGTCTCTCTATTCTCATCGTACGTGTGGTCAACCCACACGTTGAAGATGAAGGTGAAGAGGCAGATGAAGATGAAAAAACTGCCCAAAGCACACACTAATCCTTTGTATGAATGAAGAGCTTCTGACAAAAAATTATGACTATGAACTCCCCGAAGGGTTCATAGCTACGGCACCTGTGCAACCCAGAGACCATGCAAAACTGCTGGTGTATGACAGAAAAACCGACACAGTGACCCATACTACGTTTAAACACTTACTCGAGTATCTTCCAAAAGAGTGTGATGTATTTCTCAATGATACCCGTGTGATAAAAGCACGTATTTTTGGTCATAAAAGATCTCTCAACAATCAAGGTGGAGGTCAGGTAGAGCTCCTCTTTAACAAACCTCTTGATGCACACCATTATCTTGTACTCATCCGGGGCAAGGTCAAGATAGGTACGGAACTCCTATTTGACGATGAACTTGTCGCTACTGTGACAGGCTTGAATAATGACGGTTCACGAATCGTCACATTTACACATCATGGCAAAGAGATACGTTTTGAGGAATTGGTACTGGTGCTTGATGCCATAGGGCATATCCCTCTGCCACCTTATATGCAAAGAGAAGACAAGGAAGAAGATGAAACAGATTATCAAACGCTCTTTGCCAAAAATGCCGGTGCTGTAGCTGCCCCTACTGCCTCCCTTCATTTTACCCCTGAACTTTTCGCGGAATTAGAAAAAAGACATAAAACACATACCGTGACACTCCATGTAGGTGCGGGGACCTTTAAACCTGTCGAGGCCGAAGAGATACTCGACCACCCTATGCACTCTGAGTATTTTGAAATCCCGGAAAGCTCTGCAAAAGTGCTTGACAGTGATACCCCTGTGTTGGCCATAGGGACAACCGTGACCAGAACGATCGAGTATTATGCACGAACGAAAAAAACACACGGGGAGTGTGACCTCTTCTTAAATCCTTCCAACCCGCCCCAAAGAGTCACCTATCTACTCACCAATTTTCATTTACCTAAAAGCACACTTATCATGCTTGTCTCTTCTTTTATCGGAAGAAAAAAAACGTTAGACTTATATAAAGAGGCCATAGAGAAAAAGTACAGATTTTTCTCCTATGGGGATGCGATGTTAATACTTTAGAAAGGATACCTATGAAAGTGAGAGGGGAATATATTTTATTGTTCATTTCAACCCTGTTTCTTTTGAACGGGTGTGCACAGAAGAAACCCTACAACTACCCAAACTATGACATCATCAAACCTGAAACAACCTGTAATCCCAACAGAAACAACATCCAAGAGCTACTCTACTCTTATCTTGGTAAACCTTACGTCTGGGCAGAAGAGGGGCCCTATGCTTTTGATTGTTCAGGGCTGACCTATAATATTTACGGATCTATGGGGATAGAGATCCCCCGTGTAGCAAGGGAACAGGCAAAAATGGGCAAAGAGGTGAAGTTTAAGAACCTCTATTACGGTGATCTCATCTTCTTTGGTTCTCCGAACAAAAGAAGTAAAAAGATCAATCATGTGGGTATCTATCTTGGTGATGGATGGTTCGCACATGCAAGCAGTAAAGATAGGAAGGTCATAGTTAGTCACTTTGAGAAGGAACCCATCTATGTTAAACGTATGAAAGTGTGTAAACGTTATTTGAGTGAAGATGAACGCGCCAAATACATGAATTGTGATGTCCCCTTACAAAAGATGGAAATTACTACTTCACGCTATACAACACCCTGGCAGCCAGGCATGAAACTACCTAAAAAAGCTGTACCGAGCTAACACGTTGATCAAATGGACGCATCTATCCTTCATATCAAAGCAGCCATCATGCTGCATTAATATACTTCTGGATAGAACGATTTAAGGTTTGTATCTCAAATTTATACTTCTCATTATAATTGGCAAGTAATTCATATTTCTTGTAGAGGATCTTATGCAGTATATCATTGATCAACGCATGCATATCCTCTGCACCGATAGCTCCTGTCAACCCTCTCATATCTATACATAACATCTTCACCTGTTCATATCGGTGTTCTTTGATCAATTTGGTGAAGATCTCATCACTGGTGCCATATGCAGTAGCAAACTCTTTTAATATTTCGCGATAGAGGGCTTCACTGTTATTGGCATGGGTGATACCCTCATTAATATTGATCCCTTGATAGCTAATGGCCTTTTGTGATTCAACTTCTTTTTTCTTGGCTGCCACTTTGGATGTATCATCAAGGTATGTAGAAAATGCCGTATAGAGTTTACCTATATTGAGCGGTTTTGCCAAAAATGCATTGATGCCACAGTTGAACATCTTTTGTATTTCACTGTCCAGAACCAATGCTGTGAATGCAACGATAGGCATTCCATCATACTGACTCTCGAGACGTATCATTTGTGTAGCCGTAAACCCATCCATGATAGGCATATTGATATCCATAAGCACGAGGTCAAATGGAAACTGACTCTTCTTAACCATATCAACCGCTTCTTGTCCATTATTTGCAACGCTGATATTTATTCCAGAAAGATGCAGCAAGTTAAGCAGTACTTTCTGGTTAATGAGGTTGTCTTCTACGATAAGAATATTTTTACCGGAAAAATCTTGAAAAGAGTGTTGCGTCACACCTTTAGTTTCAGTGAAATCTCTTCTGTATGTTTGTATCTGTTTCGCTTCATCTTTCTGTTCTTCTTCAACTGCAGGTACTTTAATATTATACATATTCACAATCATTTCAAAAACACGTTCTTGATTGAGTGGTTTAAAGAGTTGTGCATCGATCACTTCATCATTAACATTATTTTGATTGGAATGGAGCAGTGAATTCAGGGCAATCACTTTCAGTTCTTTACCCATCTTGATTTGATTGAGATACTGGATCAATCTGATATCGAAGAGACTTTCATCTAAAATAACGATATCAAAAGAGTTTAAGTTAGGCATGGTTTTCATGAATTCTTTTTTAGAAAGCACCGTCACTTCATGTCTGAAATAGGTAAACATTCTTTTGACAGCCAACGCTGAATTATAATTACTGTCAACAATAAACACCTTTTTCTCTATCAGGGCCTTTTCAGGCAAGCGGTATCTTCGCTGATCAGACTTGTTCACTATGTCAAAAGGCAGGGTTAGTGTAAAGGTACTTCCTTTCTCTTCTCGACTCTCAACAGTAAGTTTTCCCTTCATCATATCCACCAATGCATTGGCGACAAAAAGGCCTAAACCTACGTATTTACCTGTATCGACATCATAATAAGGTACAAATAGATTTTCGAGTGTTTTAGGATCGATCCCCCTTCCTTTATCAGAGAATTGGAACTGTAACTCCACATTTTCTTCAAATGTATCAAACATAGAAACTTCCAACTTCACTTCATCCAGTTCCTCTTGTACCATCAGGTATTCAAGTATACTTTTGAGTGCTTGTCCTAAATGCAGCGAGTCACCTATTAAGTGTCGTGGAACATTTTTATGTATATCAAAAATAAGTTCGGCTTTACTACCCAAAAATTGTGAGCATATGGATCCTGACACTTCATTCAATACGTTATTAATATTAAATGCTTCATTGACGATCTCAACCTGTTTTGATTTTAACCTGAGAAAATCCAAAAGATCATGTGTCACATCTAAAAGTCTGCTTTCAGTGTTTCCTAAAACTGTATCTTTATTTGTAGATGTTTTGGAGAGTTGCTGCGTTTCTTCAAGTGTCTGCTTCGCAATATTATGAACATTTTCACTCATATTGGCAAGTAGGAGATTTTGATTTCTTTCCATCTCCAACTGTTTCTCGAACATGGACTTATAAAACTGTTTTAACTTCTGTGTTTGATAAGATGTAACAAATAATATAGCTATACCCACTATTCCCAAAGCGAAGAGAGCGATCCATAGCCAAAAAGTTTCCGATCCTGCACCTTGGTCTGCTTGTGCATACCCCATACTGCTTAAGCCTATAATGGCCATACTTATTTTGTTCAAATACATACGATATTACCTTATTCTGATAATTTCATACTCTCCATACTGACATTTCCCTACTACAATTCTATCGAAGGATTTTATTTTTTTACTTATTTAGAAGTATAATATTTTATATTCTGACAAACCCGAACAAGATAGTACACTTATGATACATCAAAGATGAAACCACCTATTATTGAAGATGAGTAAAGTTTGGGTACAATTTCACTATGAAATTAGCCAGTATAGATGTAGGACTTAAACGTATAGGTGTGGCGATCTGCCTCGATGGAAAGATCGTCATGCCTCAAAATGCCATTTTACGAAAAAACCGTAATCAGGCGGCAAAGGATCTCAAGACATTTTTAGAAGAGTGGGAAATAGAAAAACTCATCGTAGGCCTGCCAAAAGATGCCCAAAGTTCTGAAGAGATGGAAAGACGTATCAAACATTTTGTGTCGCTGCTTGATCTAGATATAGAAGTCGCCTATCAGGATGAACAGAGTTCCAGTATTGAAGCCAAAGAACTTACCATGGGCCAGTTCAAACACAAAAAAGATGGGAAGCTCGATTCCATCGCTGCAAAGATCATCTTGGAACGATGGCTTGGAAAGTAATACACTAAAGTTTCTTCTTTAATCCTTGAATTCTCTTGTATGCTCTGTTGATATGCTCCTCTTTCACCTCTCCATTTTGAACCAATGTGACTATAGTATCGACCAGTTTTTTTGTGCTGACGGTTTTTTTAGGATCCAGCTGGTTTCCTATCAGTAAGATATCATCTCCTGCATTGATCGCCAATTTAAGTGTATTTTTCAACCCATATTTTTGACTGATCGCACCCATTTGAAGGTCATCTGTGATCACCACACCATGATAGCCCAGTTTCCAGCGTAACAACTTTGTAATCGTATTATACGAGAGACTTGCAGGGTATTTGGCATCTATATTTTGGTTAAAGACATGGGCAACCATGACTGTATCTGCTTTGTCTTTTAAAAGTCTATAAGGTTCCAATTCAATATCATCCCAAAGGTTCGTAATATCGACAAACCCTTTATGTGTGTCACCCACCGAAGAGCCATGTCCGGGAAAATGCTTGATGGAGGTAAGTACACCATTGCTATGCATAGCATCGATAAAGGTAGATGCATAGGTAGCAACCACTTTTGGGTCTTTACCAAAGGAACGTCCTAAACCATGAATCACATGGTTTTTCCTATTGATATCAAGGTCCACCACCGGTGCAAGATCGTAATTGATACCTACACTGCTGAGTTCTTCACTCATTTTTGTATAGGTTTCTTTGATCTTACCTTGATCCATTTTGATCACATCTGATGCTTTGGGAAACTTACCGTAAAAGCCGTATTTGCTTTTAAGTCTTTGTACCTTTCCTCCCTCTTGATCTACCGCAATCAGTAATTTCCCATCACTGCTGCATGCCTGAAGTTCTTTGGTCAGAGTGGCCAATTGTTCTTTTGTGGCAATATTCTTTGGCTTATTTTTATTCACCGGGTTATAATCAAATAAGATCACTGCCCCGAGGTTATAGGTTTCTATATCTTTACATATCTGACTCTCTTTAGATGCATGTGTACCATGAAAACCGACCATAAGTATTTGGCCGATTCTTTTTTCCAGTGACAACTCTTGTGCCCATGCATACGTACAAACAAACAATCCCAGACATAAAACTTTTTTTATCATTAAAAATATCCTTTATTTCATCTCACTATTATAGTGTAACTACTCTTTATTTGCATACGGTTAACCTTCCTGTATTACACTACACTTACAAGAGCATCGAGGGACACCTAAAATATTTCCCCTCCCTTTTATAAAGTATTTTAGGACTCCTTTTAAAAACATTTTCTCCTTGTCCCAAAGATGCTCTTAGAAAATACTTGATCCATTATTACCCTCCCTGATTTATAATGTGTTCTTCTATTAGTATTCAGTTAACCTTATATGACTATAATACTTTTACAAGAGCATCATCAAGAGATAGACCTCTCTCCCTAATATTTTTAGGTCTATTTCTCATATCATTTTTTCCCCTCCCCCTTTTACATACGATGATGCTCTTTGAAAAATCTTTTACAGAATTCGAAACAATTACACGATTTTTACATCTTCATAGTGTATAATCTGTTAAATCATCTATAAAGGCCCATTTTATGAAAAAACTATTCACCATATCCCTTCTACTTTTATCACTCTTCAGCTATACGCACGCAGCAGAAGATAAAAGATATTTAGCAGAAATGACCATGACCGACATCACAGGAAAAACCTATGACGTAAGAGGTACAGAACAAGGTCTTAACATTCAAGGTCTTGAGGGGAAAGTCATATTTTTAGAATTTTTCGGACATAAATGTCCTCCTTGCCTCGCTTCAATTCCACATTTAATTAAGCTTCAGGAAAAATATAAAGACACTTTAGCCATTGTCTCTATAGAAGTACAAGGTTATACCCATGAAGAGGTCAAGAAGTTTGCGGAAGAAAAAGGTATGAACTACATTGTAGTCTCCGAAGAGAGAGCAACTGAATTGGTAAATTATATTCAGCAAAGAGCACAATGGAGGGGAAGTATTCCTTTCTTGGTAGCCATGGACACAAAAGGTGATGTACAATTTGTACAAGCAGGTATGCTTCCAGAAGCATCATTGGAAGAACTTCTCTCACAACTTTCCAAAACAGCCAAATAATCTATCTCCCTATATACAGGGAGATATATTTTACTAAGAGAGCCTTACAATACCATTTTGTATCGTAATGATCCCCTCAAGCTCTGCTTCATACACCCTGTCACCAAACTTTTTAATACTTTCATCAAATGTAGGTGAGTTTTGGCAAAAATAAAAAAAATCATCTTTTGCTACTCCATCCTCTGCGATCTGCCCAAAAGTAGAAGCAAATGACTCTATGTCATGTATGGCTGTGGCCTTCATCGTGTGCAACAGCTGGTTCGTACCCAAACTTTCGTCAAGTCTTTGAGGAAGCACAAAGATCTTTTTACCCATTTTGAACGCATACTCTACAGAACGCATGGAACCACTATTGAGATCCGCCTCAGTAACAATAAGAATATCCCCGAGTGCAACGACCAGTTCATTTCGTACCACGAAACTCCATCCTGTGGCCCTGAAACCATCATTGAACTGGCTCAATACAAGTCCCTGAGTCTCTATACTTTCTATGAGATCTTTATTCACTGCCGGGTATCGTATATCCAATCCGTTGGCTACCACTGCTATGGTATTCTCTTCCCCCGCTCCGGCATGTGCGATCGTATCCACTCCCATCGCTGCTCCGCTGACCACACACACTCCTCTTTTGGCTAAAGCTTTGGCAAGTATATAGGTAGAGTGTCGTGTATAATTTGAGGGTCTTCTTGTTCCCACAATAGAAACTTTGGGTCGTTGCAGAAGATCCAGGTTACCCTTATAAAAAAGGGTGGAAGGATACTTCTTCATTGCATTCAAAGCGGGTAAATGTTGAGTGATTGTTTGACTCATGGGGTGCCTTTTTACACCCATGATATCATAGAGGCATATTGAGTATTAAAAATATTACATATTGTCATACTTTTCAAAAGAGTATGGTAATTCAAATTGTGCCCTGACTAAAAGGAGGAAATCCCCTTGAGCTGCAGATTATCGATAAAGTTCATCTAGATAGATTAGTTTTACATCGTTGAAAATCACAGCTGCACTTGAGAGCGCTTTCATTGTTGTTTGATGAGGATGTCCTATAGCGATAGCATACCCTTTTTTCTTTGCCATTTTGACTGCTTTTTGAAGCTGCAGATGAATATACGGGACCGTATGTATATTATCGATAAAGACATCTCTTGCAACATACGCATCACCAAAATCTTCTACTATCATAGGCACCTTGGTCGAAGCGATCGTTCGACTATCCACAAAGAGAAAACCTTCCTTACGAAGTGTTTTATAGAGTGTTCGCATCGCCGCATAGTTATCAGTAAACACAGAACCTGTATGGTTGTTGATATAGCGCGCAGTAGGGAAAAGTGTTCTAATCTCTTTTACTCTGGCTTCTATCTCTTCTTTGCTGAAATTTGTCATCAGTGTTTTCGTCTGTTGATTAAATTGTGCAGTCCCAGACTCCATAGGTAAGTGGATCATATAATGTTCCAAACCTTCAGCTAATTTATGTGAAGTCATCGAACGCTGTGATGGGGGAAATATGGATGGGGTGAGTTTGATACCCGTAGCCTGTATACTCTTGAGCTGACTTCTTGTTGTGACATCATCTATAATGATCACGAGTTTTGGCTGTTCGATCGTATCTGAAGTGATTGTTTTCTGAATGCTCCTTATCTTTGGTCTCTCTTCTTTTGTTACGACGTTCTCTTCATTCATTTCTTTTTGAGGTAAAGGTTTCTCAGAAGTATTCCTTTCCGTCTTTAGAGCTTTCCTAACAGCAATCTCCTGTTTTTCACGAGGTTTTTCTGTTTTGATCTTTGAAAGTTCCTCTAAAAGTTTCTTTGGACTCTCTGTGCTATCTGACTTATGGCTCTGTGTGAATGTTCTGTGACCATTCATCCTATCCTGCTGACCCAGAAAATATCCAAAAATCACCATAGAGATCATCAACAAAACACCTAGAACGATCAAAAAACTTTTTTTGAAAGTAGAACCTTTTGCAGGTTTTCTAGCTCTTCGTTTTTGTACTGGCTTTTTTCTGGAAGAAGATCTCGTATTAGTTTTTTTGGGTTGGTTTGCCATGAAGTCCACTGGTTGTTAAATTTCAGCTATTGTAACAAAGTAGCATTAAGAATGAGATATAAAATTTGACAGGATTAAAAAAAGTCCATAGACAATAAAACTAACTAAAGATTTTTAGTGATTTGTATTTAGATTTGAATGTTTGGGAAAGAGAAGCTACAAGTTGTAGCTGACCGCACCCATCATTCAAAGATGGATGCAAAGAACTAAAAAAAATTAGTTAGTTTCTTGGTCTACGATTTTGTTCGCTGAAATCCATGGCATCATTGCACGAAGCTTGTTACCTGTTTGCGTAATGAGTTTATCTTTGTCATTGTTACGCTCAGCATTCATTCTTGGGTATCCTGCTTGACCTTCAAGGATAAAGTCTTTGGCAAATCTACCATCTTGGATCTCTTTTAAGATATCTTTCATCGCTTGTTTTGACTCAGCGTTGATCACTCTTTTACCAGAAACATAATCACCATACTCAGCCGTGTTAGAGATAGAGTATCTCATGTCAGCGATCCCACCTTCGAACATAAGGTCAACGATAAGCTTAAGCTCGTGAAGACATTCAAAGTATGCAAGTTCTGGAGCATAACCCGCTTCAGTCAATGTTTCAAAACCAGCTTGTACCAATGCTGCTGTTCCACCACAAAGTACTGCTTGCTCACCGAAAAGGTCCGTTTCAGTTTCATCTTTAAACGTTGTTTCGATGATCGCTGTTCTACCACCACCGATAGCTGATGCATATGAAAGTGCCAACTCTCTAGTCGTACCGCTTGGGTTTTGACCCACAGCGATAAGATCCGGGATACCACCACCTCTTACAAATTCAGAACGTACAGTGTGACCTGGTGCTTTTGGTGCGATCATAGTAACGTTAATATCTGCTCTTGGGATGATTCTTCCGTAGTGAATGTTAAACCCGTGTCCAAATGCGATAGTCGCACCCTCTTTAAGGTTTGGCTCGATCTCGTTTTTATAGATCTCAGCTTGGTTTTCATCCGGAAGAAGGATCATAACTACATCTGCTTTTGCTGTAGCATCTGCAACAGAAAGTACTTCAAAGTTTTTAGCTGCAGCTTTTTTCCAAGAAGAACCACCTTCTCTTACACCAATCACAACATTTACACCTGAATCTCTAAGGTTTTCTGCATGCGCATGCCCTTGTGAACCGAAACCGATCATTGCTACTGTTTTTGACTTGATGATGTTGATATCACAATCTTTGTCATAATATACATTTAAAGTTGACATTTATTATCCTTGATGTACGAAGTACGAAAATTTTGGGGATTATATCCAAATAATACTTATTATCATAAATGTTATCCACAATTGTCTTTTATGATATAATAAATCTTCATATTGGAAAGGAGTGAATTTGATCGAATTTCTCAACGAAACTGTTTTATGGTGGCACTGGATCGTTTTTGGTATAGCATTGCTTATTTGGGATATGAGTATGGGGACCTTTTTTATCCTTGGACTGGGTATCGCTTCGATTATCGTAGGTATACTAGACATATTTTTAGATACCTCTTTTACACTCGAACTCACCATCTGGATGATACTCTCCATTCTTGTCATTACAGCATGGTTCAAGTGGTTCAGAGAAGAGCCTGTAACAGAAAGTGGACAGTCAAACTATAGACTCGATACTTTAGGTGTGGTCATGGAAGATATACAACCCCATAGCAGAGGAAAAGTCACTTTTGATACACCTGTGCTTGGGAATACCTCCTGGCATGCCATATCGAAAGTAGATATAGCCAAAGGGACACGTGTGAAGATCGTACAGATTAGTGGACAGCTCATAGAAGTTGCACCTATCACTCAAAACTAACTCAAGGAAAAAAAATGGAAATGTTAAATATCGTTATCATACTCGTCATTGCGGTGATCGTTACGCTCTACAAAGGGATTAATATCGTTCCTCAGGGAGAAGAATGGGTAGTAGAAAGACTAGGTAAATTTACGCGAACACTTACTCCGGGTCTCAACATTATCATCCCTTATCTTGAATCCATAAGAGAGCGTGTCTCTACGAGAGACCTTATTCTGGACATTCCTGAACAAGAGGTCATCACTAAAGACAATGCGGTCATCCACACCAATGCCGTTACTTTTGCACGTGTGACCAATCCTAGAGATGCCATCTATGGTATAGAGGATTTTAGAGTTGCCATACAGCAGCTTGTCATGACCACGTTACGTTCTATACTTGGAGAGATGAGCCTTGATGATGCACTTTCAAACCGTGAACACATTAAAGCTAAACTCAAAGACTCCATTATTGATGACGTTGCCGACTGGGGTGTCACAGTCAAATCTGTTGAGATACAAGACATCAATCCCAGTGCTTCTATGCAAGCCTCCATGGAGAGACAGGCAGCTGCAGAAAGAGAAAGACGTGCCATAGAGACCACCGCTGAAGGTAACAAAAATGCTGCCATCTTAGAAGCAGACGGTAAACTAGAAGCGGCTAAAAGAGAAGCACAAGCGCAGGTTGCACTGGCAAATGCTTCAGCAGAAGCTATCCGTATGATAAGCGAAAACATAAAAGATCAGGAACTTCCTGCCATGTTCTTACTGGGTGACAGATATATCAGTTCTTTAGAACAGATCAGTAAAAGTGAAAATTCAAAATTTGTGATTTACCCTGCCGATCTACAAGGTGCGATTAAAGGTATGTTGGGGAATGTCTTTAAAAAGTAACTGACTTGTGCCAAATAACATAAAAAGCTTATGTCAATGATATATTTATGGGGCTTAACATAGCATCTTTTGCTAGCTCTTGTACATTATTCTAAAATTTGTTACTCTAACACTGATACTGAGACTAATGCAAGTCTTTGTGTTAGAGAGTTAGCGTGCTACTTCATATACTCACACGGTCATCACGATCCCTATCAAACCAATACATCATTTTTTAAATTTCATTTTCTTTCTTGATTTTGTCTCTATGCATAAATAAATATAACTCTACAGAAGTCTAGGTTTTTATAGGTTACTGGCTTCGCATATCATTGTATAACCTTATAAAGTAATATATTTGATACGTTTGTCTCTGCCTGTCAGCTGCTTCTTGAATTTAAATGATTATTTTTTATACAATAGAATGAATATTATTCATACAAAACTACATTATACTACTCATAAGCAAAACATATAACGCTAATAAATGTTATATCCTGCTGGACAATGGAGTGATGATTATCTGTATCATCAAGAGGCAATCAAGTTATAGCGTGATCCATTTTGCCTGTAACACTATTATGAATTAAAAAAAGGAATGAAAATGTCAAAACTACTTATCACAACATGGAGTAAATCATGTCTTATTTAGCCCCTACAGAATTTGTGAAAAAAATGGTTGACTCCGGTGAGTCAAAAGTCTATATGTCTACAAAAGATACTCTGATCCGTGCTTACATGGCGGGAGCAATTTTAGCACTAGCGGCTGTGTTTGCAATTACTGTTGCGATGAAAACAGGTTCAGGTCTTGTGGGTGCAGCCTTCTTCCCTGTCGGATTTATCATGCTCTATTTAATGAGCTTTGATCTCTTGACAGGTGTATTTGTATTGGTGCCATTGGCATGGATCGATAAACGACCGGGAGTGACTGTAGGTCAGATACTTAGAAACTGGGGTCTAGTGGGACTTGGTAACCTTGGAGGTGCGTTAACGGTCGCGGTTATGATGGCGTTCATCTTTACCTATGGTTTTGATACGGATGGTGGTGCTATTGCCCAAAAAGTTGCAGGTATCGGTGAAGCCAGAACACTGGGGTATCAGGCACACGGTATTTCTGGTTGGTTTACTGTATTCATCCGTGGAATGCTTTGTAACTGGATGGTAGCAATGGGTGTTGTGGGTGCGATGATCTCTACAACAGTGAGTGGTAAAGCGATCGCTATGTGGATGCCGATCATGCTGTTCTTCTTCATGGGCTTTGAACACTCGATCGTTAACATGTTCCTTTTCCCATTCTCTTTGATCATGGATGGTGACTTTACAGTTGTAGACTATCTTCTTTGGAATGAGGTTCCGGTTGCACTGGGTAACCTAACAGGTGGTCTTCTCTTCACAGGATTGACACTCTATGCAACACACGTTAAAACTGGAGCAAAACGTGAACTGAACAATGCTTCATACAAATCAAAAAACCCTTCAGCTGCATAAGCTGAAAGGTAAAAACACTAGTCAAAAAGGATAGAGTAAATGAAAAAAATAGAAATGACGGAAGCGATCATCCTGGCAAAAAAAAGTGCCAAGATGAGCTGGGAAGCGTTGGCTGAGAAAGTGGGTCTATCGACCACTTTCGTTACTTCGGCCTGTTTGGGGATGAACAGCCTCAAAAAGGAACCTGCAGAAAAACTCTGTGAAGTACTTGGTTTGGATGAAGAGGTTGCGATCACTTTACAAGAGTATCCCAACAAGACCTGGGACTTTACGATACCCCAGGATCCATTGGTCTATCGTCTGTACGAAGTCGTCGGTGTGTATGGTGAAACGATCAAAGAGATCGTGGGTGAAAAGTTCGGAGATGGTATCATGAGTGCCATTGATTTCTCTTTGGATATCTACAAAGAAGAAAACCCACTGGGTGACAGGGTGGTGATCACTATGAATGGTAAATTCTTGCCTTACAAATCATGGTAGTGTAGTGCTCAAAGATTAATGCCGGCAGGTCTTAATCTTTCACTACAATCAAAAATAAAATAGAAAAGTGTTGAATTAAGGGCGTTTTCTCACGCAAAAGCTTTTAATTAAACCCTTTTAAAACCTAAACTCTCAAGAGTATAGATCCAGATACTATAAGGTGACAAAACACAATGGAAAAACAATTAAAGATCTCTATTGGCGAATACTCCACTAAAGGCCGAAAAGAGGTCAATCAGGATTTTCATGATATTTGTGTACCTCAAGAACCCCAATTAACCAACAAAGGGATCGCCATTGCTCTGGCTGATGGGATCAGCAGCAGTGAAGTCAGTCAAACAGCAAGTAAAACGGCAGTCACCTCATTTTTAATGGATTATTTCAGTACACCTGAATCCTGGTCCGTGCGAAAATCTGCACAACGTGTGATCACGGCAACGAACTCTTGGCTCTATGCACAGACCAGACAAAGCCAATACTGCTATGATGCCAATAAAGGCTATGTCTGTACCTTCAGTGCAATGGTGGTCAGGTCAACCACAGCCCATATTTTCCATGTGGGTGATGCCCGTATCTATCGATTGAGAGATGACAAGATGGAACAGTTGACCGAAGACCACCGTATGTGGGTGACACAGGAAAAAAGTTATCTTGGTCGTGCCTTGGGTGTGGATTCGGATCTGAAGATCGATTACGATACACTGCCCGTAGAGGTTAATGATATTTTTTTATTTATGACAGACGGTGTGTATGAGTATGTCAGTTCTGCTCTTATGATCAGTATCATAGAGTCATGCAGTGGTGACCTGAATGCTGCAGCGAAACACATTGTCGAAACAGCCTATGAAAATGAGAGTGATGACAATCTGACCATTCAGCTTGTCAAAGTGGAGACACTGCCCGATAAAGATGCCAATGAGATCCAAAAACAATTGAGTGAAAAGCCCCTTCCTCCCATACTTGAAGCACGGATGCTATTTGATGGGTACAAGATCATCCGTGAGTTGAGTGCCAGCAGTAGAAGTCATGTGTACCTGGCTGTGGATATGGAGACGGATACCTCTGTGGTTCTCAAAACACCTTCCATTGACCTTAGTGAAGACAAGGCGTATCTCGAACGATTCCTGCTTGAAGAGTGGATCGCCATACGTATGAACAATGCGCATCTGGTCAAATCCTATCTGCAGACGCGTCAACGCAATTATATTTACAATGTGACAGAATTCATTGATGGTCAAACACTGACACAGTGGATGATCGATCATCCCAATCCGACCATAGAAACCGTCCGTGAAATTGCAGAACAGATAGCCAAAGGCTTGCTTGCTCTTCATCGCCAGGAGATGATACATCAGGATCTGAGACCTGATAATATTATGATCGACAGTACAGGAACAGTGAAGATCATTGATTTTGGTTCAACCAGAATTCAAGGAATTGTGGAGAGCAATGCCTATATGGAACAAGAGAACATACTTGGAACGGCACCATACACCGCACCGGAATATTTTCTGGGCGAGGTCGGCACAACAAGATCAGATCTTTTTTCACTGGCAGTGATCATCTATCAGATGATCTCAGGTGAACTTCCTTATGGTACGCAGGTAGCTAAATCTACAACTAAAAAGGCCCAAAAAAAACTGAAATACAAACATTTACATACTGAGACCCATGAGGTTCCCATGTGGATCGATGACGCACTTAAAAAAGCATTGGAACCGAATCCATACAAACGTTATGGAGAATTGTCTGAATTTTTATATGACCTGCGTCATCCCAATAAAGCCTTTTTAAATAAGTCCAGACCACCACTCTTGGAACGCAATCCGGTACTTTTCTGGAAGATGGTCTCTTTGGTGTTATCGATCATCATTGTGATATTGTTAAATCAATGATATTCAAATCATTTGCAAACAAAATAGATGAGATTAAAAATGATTATTTTTTATACAGGTTATTGAATAAAGCTGTGTAAATTAAGATTATACTAATGATATGAAAACTATGAAGGCACCTTGTCCTCCTTTTTTATACTTCTGGTTTTCTAGTAACTTTTATTTTAGATTGTATCATTCATACTTGTCTGCATACTTCCTTTAATCTTGTCCAAAGTGTTAAAAGTTACTCTCCTTTACATAAACATCTACTAAAAACCTTATAACATATATAATTTTATAAGGTTTTTAGTAGAAGATATTTTCGATATACTCTTAATACCGAAATATTGTAATAACTGTGTAAAATGTTCTTCTAATCAATAGTTATGAATCACTTACAAATAAATTTTATTAAGGAGTATCATGAAAAAACTAACCTCATTTATTAATACTCTCTTATTCCCTGTTTTATTAGTGGCAACACCAAATGAGACAAACTATCTAAGACTAAAAACAACTTGGGACAACAATATCACATATCTCAAGTTTATGTTGAAATCTCCAATGATTGGAGAAGAACGATATAATAATCAAAAAGGTATGGAGGAAAATTATATTAGTCATATTTCAGTAATAGATATAAAAAATGATAAAAAAATATTAGATGTTTCTACAAGTCCTTATATGCGTGAAAATCTAATTATTAAATTTAAATATATTGATATTGAGGGATCTGAAAATATAAAATTTATTATTACTGACAACAAAGGTTCTCAAAATAATTATGATGCAAATACCAACAAAGGCAAGAGCCAATATTTGACTCCATCTAAAGCCACAGCATTATATGACAAAGTAGAAACAATTAATTACAGAAAACAAAATCCTCAAATTTTTAAATCTAAAAATATTGATGAAGCGATAAAAGCACTTTATGGTACCGTAAAGGAACCTATTGAAAACAAAATAACGCTTTCTTTAAAAGAACATAATTATTGTCATACACTAATTCCTATTCATATTTCGTCCGATGTTGACTTGGAATCTTTTGCAATTTTTAATAATCAAAACAAATATCCCACAATAGCGGTATTTTCTCTTGATAAAGTGAAAATGATAGATCTTAAATTTAATGTGCGTATGTTTACCTGTACTGACTATTCTATTATTATCGTAGGAAAAGACAGTATGGGAAATATTTATATAACAAGCGAGAAGGCTCGTGTGGCTTGTGCAGATGGTTGTGGTGGTGGAGGATAAATGAAAGATTTTATCTAATTAATAAATAAGATATCATAGTAAATATAAGGAGTCATTACGAACTTTGTATTTTCTAAAAATGAAAACAAGACATTCTCGATATAAATCGTACACAATTTAATAGTGGCAATTGATATTTCCATTGTCTACTTCTTTGACAAATTGTATATGATGAGAAACTTGATATAACTCCCCATCTATTCCTTTCCCAACTATGATAATTTTTCCATCTTTTTCCATACTAATACTGATATAATCAGGGATAGTCTTATTGAAAAAATTTATGGTAGCAATAGTTGCATAAGTATTATTATCTGTAAAAATTGCCAGTGATTCAAATTGAACATCTGATTTCATTTTCAAAGTAACACCATGACTACTTTCTTCCATTGGATCTGGAATACAAAGCAAGATTTTCCCAAATATTGGTTCTCTTGAACCATATAAGAATGTTTTAGCAGTTTCGCTATCTTTTATTTTCCATAGCTGGTGATCTGTATATTCATTTTTAATTAAATCTTGTGAACTAATTTGTCTAACTTTGACATTTTCATTATGAATACTTTTAATTCTTTGATCAGTATGCCCAAGACTATCAATATAAGATAACTTAATATTTTTAGCATTTGGCCTTTTATTTACAAAAAAACTGACTCCTAGTATTCCTCCACTCAATGGATTTGACGACGCATCGTATAGTTTATGGCCATCTAGTTCAAGCGAAAAATATGTTATCTTAACAAAATCTTTTACTTTCTTCGGGTATTTAAACTTTACATTTGTAAGTATGTCATGTGTAAAATCATGAATAACAAACCCAACTTTATACTTATTATCTTGTCCAAATAACTGTAAAGACATAATTAATAAAATTAAAATAATTTTTCTCATTAAACTCTTCCACTTCTTGAATAAAATATTATAACAAAAGTCAAAACCTTATAATCTAAAATAGAATATGGAAAGAATGAAGACCTCATAAAGTTATATATTTTATAAGGCTGTTAGACCAAGATGTTTTTGTTATACTCATGACACTGAAATCTCATAACAGAAGGTACAAAATGGAAATATATTTTAATCCAACAGGAAGCATTAATAGAATGACATATTTTCGTCATTCTATGATAGTTATCGGAATAGCACTTCTGGTAATATTCATTACGATAATAGTTGGTGTATCTGAGAGAATATTACCTAATTCGCCTATGGGTTATTTAATGTCAATTCCTACGATAATTATTTTTCACTACACGTTTATCATACTTACTGTAAAACGTTTACGACATATAGGAAAATCAGAATGGTGGAGTGTATTAATATTAGTTCCTTTTCTCTCCAATGTTGTCCATTTAGTACTTTTATTCGTTAAAGGCAAAGAGTAAATAAATACAAGTCTCTGAAAGAGCTAGTTCTTATTATTGAATAAGGGATACAGGATGAGATCAAGGAGATATACGCATGATCAAGATTAATGAAACTTTACAAATTGATACTAAGTAAGAGAAGAAATGGGCAAAACTTTAATTATTATTGGATTAGGAATAGCATATTTATGTTGGATTACAAGACGTGGATATGATTATATTGGACAAAAAAGCATTGAAAATGGTGCAGAAAGGCTTGAAGAAAAAACAAAGCATACACGAGAACAATTACAAAACAATGAAAAAGTAACTGTCATAGAACGGTTACACCTTTGGAATTTTTATGCTAGTAGGTTTGTATATAGTTCACTTATTTACGGTACATATGCTGGTCTTATTTTAAGTATCATTGGGATTATATTGTTAATTATCAAATAAGACTTAATGAAAACCTTATAATCTAACATAGTTTCTAGCGTTGGAGAAATCCTCATAAATTTATATATTTTATAAGGTTTTCATACTAAAGGCTGATTTAACGTTTAAAATACTACTTATATATATTTTAATTTGTATCCCTCAGTTCAACATAAAGGTATGTCCTCTGCGGTTCACAAAATGATATTCCAGATGTCGAAAAATCCTGCTGATACACTTTGCCATTTCGTAAACGATACACAATGGCAACTGTATAAGGATTAGTATATCCTGTAAATTTAAATTGGCTAGTTGGTGTTGTAAACGAGCGAAGATCAGCTGTAAAATTCTTTTCGTTAATTGGTACAGTTATGGGAAAGCCGATGCTATGATTTTCCGGAATTCTTATGACGTATTGGACAACCTTTTCCCTATATGAGGCTAGAACCATCAATGATTCTACTTCATGCACAGCAGATATGCGAAGGTATTCACCATCTCCACTTACAGCAAGTTTAGGGTCGTCGGATTCATGATCCCAATGGGAATAGGCCTTATTCTTTGTTTTTATCACATCAGAAGTGCCGTAGAGTATTTTAATGGCCTCTTCGAAACTAGTTGCCGCCCAAAGCTTTGGGTGTGTAGTATGATAATTATTGGATTTATAATCCTCTTTGATTTTAGAGGTATTATGTATAAGTGTCAGATCCTCTAGAATGCTTTGATTGATTGGCTTAGAACATTTGAGCTGCTCACCTGTATTGTAGGTCAAAATTGCTTGCAGTGTATTTGATTCATTCGTATTATCGGCATATAAAGAGATTATTTGCATTGGGAATACACTATCCGATGTCGATGCATCATAGAGGACATTCTCACCTTTTTTAAGTAAAATGTGTGTGATATAACGTAGTTCCGTTGCTTTTTTTTGCTTTATTTTATAATAGTTATTGGCATCTCTCATTCTAAACTTTACGTACATTGAACCACCAATGCTTTTTGCTTTCAATCTCACATCATGACTACAGGTGTCTGAGTAAAGAGTGGCGAATAAGATGGCAATTAAAAATATTATTCTTGTTGGATGTATCATGGAGCTCATTATGTTTTCCTAACTATGTTATTAGAGGAAATAAATGTACTTTCTCCCCTTTTTTGAAGCATTTGTAGTATACAAAAAATGTCCAGCTATCACAAGAAATACAACAGGTGAGAAATCCTCATAAAGTTATATATTTTATAAGGTTTTCAAACTAAAAAACTGACTAATCAAAAAGCTGCAAGTGGGTTTATGATTGGTGTTATGGTTTCAGTAAACCTTGTTTTGCCATTCTATTAGAATAGTAAACAAGGAAGATAACCCAAAGTAGTCCAAGGACATGAGCAGCAATGCCACCACTCTCGGATAATGACATAATATTTGTTCCAGATTTCATAAGATTGTAAATTTGGCTTATTATATAAAAAAAAGCATACGCCCAAAAGAGTTTTACCGCAATAAGTTTTTTGCGTATCAACATGAATGAGGCTACAAAGGCTAAAATTGGATTGATTATTACTTTTAAATGATCAATAACTCCAAGTGAAGCGTAGTATTCTTTCATATGTGGATCATCTACAGAAAGATATCCAAGTATGACAGCTAAAAAAGATAGGAGCCCAACTATCCCAAGAAAAGAGATTATAAAAATAATCCAAGCTACTACAGGAACTTTTATTTTTTGAGCTTGTTGTTCATAAACATTTTCCATTTTTATTGGTGTGTAGAGTCTTATTAGGCTACGGCTGTTTGTAGAATTTTCAAGTTCGAAAAATATTTTTTTGTAAAAACGAAGAAAATTGTAAAAATAATTCCGAAAAAGACAGTATTGTAAACAATTCCGATGATATTGAAACCATTGAAAATACTAAGTGCCCACATACATGCAGCTAAAACTCCAAAGACTATTATCGAGATTTTTGAACTACGTTGAGGGTTTGAAACGGTAAATTTCTTGTTAATGTACGAAAGTGAATATTTCACACCAAGAAAGACGAAACCAATACTGACCAAATCTTTGAGAATCATAAGTGTTGTAACATCAAGAGACTTACCTAAAAATTTGAGTACAAAGTACCCCGTAAGTAATCCAAAGAATGGAAATATAATAGTTGTATGTAGTATGTGATGTACGACAATACTTGTAGCCGATTTTTCTTTTTTCACTTTTGCTCCTTTTGTAACCTGATTATTTATTAGAAGAACAAAATGTTCTCTATTATTTTTATTAAAGCATTGTATTATACAAAAAAAATGTCCTATTATCTTTAAGGGAAGTATTAGTGATCATGTGAACTTAGCAAATGCTTGTATAATTGCCTAGAAAACAAAAACCTTATAATATGACGGGGAAGAAACCTCATAAAGTTATATATTTTATA